>JAPSGM010000001.1 GCA_031177555.1 Chloroflexota bacterium | reverse complement strand
CAGCAGGTCGTGCGCCACGACCTGCTGCCGTCGCGAATGCGGACCAGGCCGGTGGCCGCGCTGGAGGTTCTGGCCGCCCTGGCGATCATCACCGTCCTGCTGACGCTGACCGGGTATGCCGCCTCGCCCTTCGCCTACGCGTACGCGCTGGTTGCCGTGGCCGTGGCCCTGGCCAGCGGGCGTGCCAGCGCGCTGGCGGTGGCCGCCGCGGCGACCCTCTGTTTCCTGGGCGTGGTGTGGATCGACCCCGCGCGCGACGGGTATGGCAGCGACGACCTGCTCGGGTTCGGCCTGATGGTCGGGTCCATCTGGCTGCTGGCCTACCTGGCCGGTGTCTTTGCATCGGCCGAGCGCGCCATGCGCGGCGCGGTCGAGCGCATGTCGCGGATCGACCTGCTGACCGGCCTGTTCAACAGCAGCCAGCTGTACCCGATGCTCGAGCAGGAGGTGCAGCGCACCCGGCGCAGCGAACGCGGCTTCTGCCTGCTGATGATCGACCTCGATGGGCTCAAGGCGGTGAACGACTCCTACGGGCACCATCGCGGCGACGAGGTGCTGCGCGCGCTGGGGGGCGTCATCCGCGGTTCGATCCGGAACCTGGACACTGCCTACCGGCTCCACGGCGACGAGTTCATGGTCCTCCTCCCGGAGACCGATTTCGCCGGCGCGTTCGTGGTTGCCGAGAAGGTGCGCGTCGGTGCCGAGGAGGTGGGATTGGCCGGGACGGTGGAGATGCTGACCAGCGTCAGCATCGGGCTGGTGAGCTGTCCTGAGGACGGGACCAGCGCCGACGAGCTGATGATCGCCGCCGACCGGGCGATGTACCAGGCCAAGTCGCTCGGGAAGAACCAGGTTTCGGGCAACCCGCGGCCACGCCGCCTGCTCTACCGAGCCGCCGAGGAGCCCGCCACGCCACCGCCCCCCAAGATCACCGCGGTCCCGATCGAGGTCGAGCCGGAGGTCGCGGTCGCGTCCGCGTTCTCCCTGCAGCCGCCGGTCGTGGTGCCGCTGGCGGACGTGCGCATCCCGGCCGGCGCCCGCCGGCCGGCCGCCAGCCATGCCGATGCTGCCATCGAGGAGGAGGAGTCCGATCCGAGCGAGGTCCGCAGGCACATCGCGGCGGCGCAGCGCAACCTGGATCCGGACCACCAGATCCGCCGCGCGATGGACGCCTTCCTGTCGCCGACCCGCGCCAACGGCGACTGAGGCGCCGCCGCCCGCGAAACCGGATGGCCCTGATTCGACGTCCTGCGGCCTATGGCACCATTTGGTGATGGGGATGTCCAGGTGACCGCCGTCACGCACGAGGCCGGGCATCGGCTGGATCCCCGCTCGTCTGTGGCCGCGTTCCTGTCGTTCGTCTTTCCGGGGCTGGGGCAGGCGTACAACGGCCAGCGGCAGCTGGCGTGGGTGCTGGCGCTTCCCGTCGTGCTGCTGGTGGGCATCGCCGTGCTGGCGTTCGTCGCGGCGCGCTCGGGCGTGCTCTCGCGCCTGCTGGACAGCGGATTCCTGGTCGGGCTCATCGTGCTGGACGTCGCGCTGCTGGGGTGGCGCGCGCTTGCCATCCTGCAGGCGCATGGCTGGCGGGCGCCGCTGTCGCTCCGGCACTGGACGGGCTGGGTGACCAGCCTGCTCCTGGTCGCGACGCTCGGCATGCACGTGCTGCCGGCCTACTGGGCGGTCAAGGCCATCGACACGCTCGGCGCGGTGGCGCGCGAAGGGTCGGGCGGCAGGCCCGACGGCGGCTTTGGCCGCATCCCGGGCACGACGCCGCTGCCCGAACCGTCGGATCAGCCGGACCTGCGCCTCGGGGAACGGGTCAACGTCCTGCTGGTCGGCATCGACTCCTCGCCGCGCCGCGAGCAGCGCCTGACCGACACCATGCTGGTGGTAAGCCTCGACCCCGACGGCCGTTCGGCCATGATCTCCGTCCCGCGGGACCTGTACGGCGCGCCGCTTCCCGACGGGCGGGTCTACAACGCCAAGCTGAACTCGCTGATGACGTACGCGTCCGAGCGGCCCGAGGAGTTTCCCGATGGCGGCGTGGCCGCGCTGAAGGGCGCCATCGGCGAGCTGCTCGGGATCCGGATCCACTACTTCGCCGCCATCAACCTGCTGGGCTTCAAGCAGGCGGTGGACGCCATCGGCGGAGTGGACATCGTCAATCGGCGCCAGATCAGCGACGACCGGTACTTCAACGAGGACGGCGACCTGGTCGGCTTCTACCTCCCGCCCGGTCCGCACCACCTGGACGGGAGCCGGGCGCTGGCCTACGTGCGCTCGCGCAAGGGCGAGGGCGACAACGACTTCACGCGCGCCGAGCGGCAGCAGCAGCTGCTCGCCGCAGTGCGTGACAAGCTGACCGCCCAGAACCTGCTCCTGTCGTTGCCCAGTCTGCTGGACGCGGTCAAGAACACGATCTCCACCGACGTCCCGGAGGCTCGCTTCCCGGCGCTGGCCGTGGCGATCCAGGAGTCGGAGGTCGACAGGCTCGAGCGGATCGTGCTGCAGCCGCCGGAGTACATGACCGCGGACTCCTCCTCGGCCGCCGGCTACATCCTGATCCCCAACCTGCCCGCCATCCGCGATGTCGTGGCCGAGATGATCGGCGAGCGGAGCACCGCCGGGAGTGACGACCAGGCCGATTCCTGAGCCGCCGCGGGCGCTGCTAGACTCCGGCGGTCATGCCCGGCTTCTCCACGCGGGCGATCAAGGCCGCCAGCCGCGTGCCGCCGGCGCCGCAGGCGCCGGTCAACGTCCCGATATACCAGACCAGCACCTTCGAGGTGGCCGACGCCGAGGAGCTGGCCGAGCTGCTGGAGTTCTCGCGCCCCGGGCACTCCTACACGCGCTACTCCAACCCGACCCACGCCGCGCTGGAGGAGGCGCTGGCGGAGCTCGAGGGAGCGGAGGCCTGCCTGGTGACCGGCTCTGGCATGGCGGCCATCCATGCCGCGGTCCTGTCCACCCTGCGCAGCGGTGAGTCGCTGGTGATCCCGCGCGCCGTGTACGGCGGCGTCGTCGGGCTGGCGCGGGCTGTCCTAGACCGCTCCGGCATCGCGACCCGGAGCGTCGACACCACCGACCTCGAGGCGGTGGCGGCGGCGATCGACGGCACCACGCGACTGGTATGGCTCGAGACGATCAGCAACCCGACCACCGCGGTGGTCGACGTGCGGGCCATCGCCGCGCTGGCCCACGAGCGCGGGGCGCTGGTGGGCGTCGACAACACTTTCGCCTCACCGTACCTGGCCAACCCGCTGGCGCTGGGCGCGGACCTGGTCGTCCACTCCACCACCAAGTACATCGGCGGGCACTCGGACATCAGCGGCGGGGCGCTGCTGGGCCGCGCCGACCAGGTGGCGGCTGCGCGGCAGGTGCTCATCAACGCCGGCGGCAACGCCGCCCCGCTGGAGGCCTTCCTGGCGCTCCGCGGCCTCAAGACCCTGGCCCTTCGCATGGAGCGGCATTCATCCAACGCGTATGCCGTGGCCTGCGCCCTGGAGGGTGCGCCCGGCGTCGTGCGCGTGCTGTACCCGGGGCTGGCGTCGCACCCGCAGCACGAGATGGCGAAGCGGGTGCTGCGCGGAGGCATGGCCGGCGGCATGCTGTCGGTCGACCTCTCCGGCGGCCGCGCGGCGGGCGAGGCGTTCCTCGGCCGGCTGCGCGTCGCGGTGCACGCGACCAGCCTGGGCAGCGCCGAGACGCTGTGCAGCCACCCGGCCTCCTCCTCGCACCGGCAGCTCGATGACGAGGCGCTGGCGCTGGCCGGCATGACGCCGGGGATGGTCCGCGTCTCGATCGGGCTCGAGGATCCGGACGACCTGGCGGCGGACCTCACGGCGGCGATCGGCGGTCGATGAGCCCGCCGCCGGCCCCTCGCCGATGACGAGCGTGGTCGATGTCTGGCGAGCGGTCGACCCCGATGCCGGCCTCCTGTGCGGCTCGACCGCGAGCCTGGGCCAGCCGGTGCGCGGCGTGGCACGCACCCGCGTGGCGCCGCCGCACCTGCCCGCATCGGTGGAGGGGACCCTCCTGGTGGCCGATGCCGGCGCCGTCATGCCGCTCGACGCCTTCATGGCCGCGCTGACCGCCACGGAGCTGCGGCCCGTGGCGGTCCTCCTGGCCGGCGCCCGCGCGGCTCATCTCGAGGGCGGCTCCGATCCCACGCCTGTCCTGGCCAGCCTGCGGCCGGCTGCGGAGCTGGCCCATTCGGCCCAGGCATATCTCGCAGACGAGGGAGCCTGGCTGGCGCGGGCCGCGGCCGAGCTGCGACTGCTGTGCGCCGAGGCGGCCCTGGCCGAGCCGGAGATCGGCACGCCGGCCGGCCTGGTGGCCGCTCGCGTCCACCGCGGGGTGGCCGTCTCCGTCGACGGCGAGCTGCGCTCGCTCCACGCGCGCCGCGCGGGGCGGGCCCTGGCGGCCCGGTTCGCGGCGATCCACGCGCGCCTGCTCGCCGCGCCGGTGAGCGAGCGAGCCGATGGACGGCGGCACAGCCGGGAGGGGCTGTGGCTGCTGGAACGCCGCGTGCGTCCCGGCGCCACGGCCTGGCTGTTCGACGACCTTCCCTTCGCGGCGGTCGACGAGGTCGCGGCCGACGCGGTCGCCTCCACCCTGCGCGCCCTGCTACGGCGGCCCGCCGTGCCCGCGTCCCCGCCGGCGCCGATGCGGCGCGCCGAGCCACCGGCGCCCCAGCCGCCCGACGCCCTGGCGGCCACGCTGCTGGCGGTCGCGCGGGCCAACGGGCGCGTCGCGCCCGCCGCCCGTGAGCTGGGGGTGCATCGCAACACGGTCCTTTACCGCCTCCGCCGGGCCGCCGCGGAGCGCGGCCTCGACCCGCGCCGGCCGGCCGACGCGCTGCGCATCCTCGCCGAGTGGGGGACGGCCCACCGCCGCTGAGGCTCGCGGATCGCGCGTTGTGCAGGGTGCACAACAACTCGTGGCCGGACGCTGGGCGCCCGGCGTGCGCATCGGGCCCGGGCGCTCCTAGAGTCATGCCGTCCACCCCATTCCCGCTGCGCGAGGAGTCGATCGACGATGCCGTCCAAGGACCTCACCACCGCCCTCAAGCTCGCCGAGGAGCGCAACCTCCGCTTCGTGAGCCTGCAGTTCACCGACATCGTGGGGCAGGTCAAATCGGTTCAGGTGCCGATGCACCAGCTGGAGGAGGCCGCCGAGCACGGGAAGTGGTTCGACGGCAGCAGCATCGAGGGCTTCGCGCGCATCGCCGAGTCGGACATGTTCCTGGTCCCCGACCTTGCCACCTTCGCTCCCATCCCCTGGGAGCGCGGCACCCGGTCCGACGGCGCGGAGCTGACGACCGGTGCCGCCCGCGTGATCTGCGACGTGTTCACCCCGAACGGCGACCCGTTCCCCGGCGACCCGCGCTGGGTCCTGCGCCGGCAGCTGGATCGGGCGAAGAAGATGGGCTTCATCCTGAACACCGGGCCGGAGCTGGAGTTCTTCCTGCTGCGCCGTTCGGGCGACGGCGTGGAGACGCTGCCGCACGACGCGGCGGGTTACTTCGACCTCTCCGAGGACCTTGGCACCGAGGTCCGCAAGGAGATGATGAACGACCTCGAGGCCTTCGGCATCAAGGTCGAGACGGCGCACCACGAGGTCGCCACCGGGCAGCACGAGATCGACTTCGAGTATGCCGATGCCCTGCGCACCGCCGACAATGCGGTGACCTTCAAGACCACGCTCAAGGCCGTCGCCGCCCGGCACGGCCTGTACGCCACCTTCATGCCCAAGCCGTTCTTCGGCATGAACGGCAATGGCATGCACACCCACCAGAGCCTGTGGGACATCAAGCGCAATCGCAACGCGTTCGCCGATGAGAGGGACGCCTACGGGCTGTCCGAGATCGCACGCAGCTACATCGCCGGCATCCTGGAGCACGCCCGCGGCATGATCGCCGTGCTGGCGCCGCTGGTGAACAGCTACAAGCGCCTGGTTCCGGGCTACGAGGCGCCGGTGTACATCGGCTGGGCCCGCATCAACCGGTCGGCCCTGGTCCGCATCCCGCAGATCAGCCACGGCCAGCTGAACTCGACGCGGATCGAGCTGCGCTGCCCGGATCCCTCGTCGAATCCCTACCTGTCCTTCGCCGCCATGCTCGCCGCCGGGCTGGACGGCATCGATCGCAAGCTGACACCGCCCGAGCCGGTGGAGGAGAACCTCTATCACCTCGATGCCGCCAAGCTGGCCAGCCGCAAGATCAGGCAGCTGCCCGGCACGCTGCGCGAGGCCCTTGACGAGCTGCAGTCCGACCGCGTCATCGCCGACGCGCTGGGCGAGCACGTGTTCGAGCGCTTCGTGGAGGCCAAGGGCGAGGAGTGGGACGAGTACCGGATGCAGGTCACCGCGTGGGAGGTGGACCGGTACCTGGAGGCCTTCTGAGCCGATGAGTCCGCCGATGCGGCGCCGGTAGGCGTCCCGGCACCGTACATCGGGCGGACCCTCATTGGCGCGACGCTTGCTGTAGGTTGGGCTATGGCGGGCGCCGATTAACGCCCTGTTGACAGCGGGCTATACTGCCCGGGGTTTTGCGTGGGCACCCGCCGGTCGCCCACGCCATGCAGGACACGTAGGAGACCGACTTGGAGCAGATCTCGCAGCAACAAGCCGTTGCCTCGACGCGCCCGGCCTCGCTCGGAGAGCTCCTCTACTGGTTCACCAAGCGCCTCGTTGACATTGTCGGGTCGGCTGTCCTGCTCGCGATCCTGTTGCCGTTCTTCGTGATCATCGCGGTGGCGATCTGGATCGACACGGGCCTGCCGATCATCTACAAGTGCCACCGCATGGGCCGCTTCGGCAAGCCCATCGTCGTCCTGAAGTTCCGCACGATGCGCGACGGGAGCCACCACCACCTCGAGGAGCTCCTGACCGTCGACGAGGAGTGGGCGCTGGAGTACGGCGAGCGCCGCAAGCTGCGCGACGATCCGCGCCGCACGCGGGTGGGCGCCATCCTGCGCCGCATGTCGCTCGACGAGCTGCCCCAGCTGGTCAACGTGCTGACCGGCGAGATGAGCCTGATCGGGCCGCGGCCGTACTTCCCCGGCGAGCTAGAAGGCCGCCCGGAGGCGGAGCTCATCCTGCGCGTTCGCCCCGGCATCACCGGGCTGTGGCAGGTGAACGGTCGGGCGGACCGCACCTTCGAGGAGCGCGTCCAGTTCGACGTCCGCTACGTCAACGAGCGGAGCCTGGCCATGGATGCGGGCATCCTGGCCCGCACGGTGGGTGCGGTGCTCAGCGGGCGCGGAGCGTACTAGCCGCGAGATCCCCGGCGGCGCCTGCCGCCCCGCCCTCGGCCGATCGGGCCACGAGGGCCGAGGTCAACCCCAGGAAGAACCACACCGCGAACGACGTCGTGTTGCCCTCCAGCAGCATCTCGGCCAGCGAGTCGATGGCGATGACGATGGCGATCGCGGCGGCGGCCGCGGGCAGGACCCGCCCCCAGCCGTCAGCCGCCCGTGCGGCGGCGAGCGCGCCCCAGGTGGCGGCCGCCAAGGCCGCGGCGAAGAGCAGCGTGCCGATCACGCCGACCTCGACGAGCAGGTGGAGCCAGAAGTTGTCGACGGTTCGGCCCTCGGGGACCGACCCATCGGTGTAGTCGTCGTAGAGGGGGCTCCCGAAGCGCCAGGCCACCGCGCCGCCGTAGCGTCCCGGCCCCGCGCCCACGATCGGGTGATCGGCGATGATCGGCGACGCGTTGCTCACGAACTGGAGCCGCAGGTCGGTCCCCTCCGCGAGGGTGTCCAGCCGGCCGAGGATGGCCGCCGCCAGGTCGAACTCGACGTCGCCGGCATCGGGGTCCAGGACGTGGCGCGGGAGCACCAGGGCGGTGGCGATGACGAGGACCCCCACCAGGGCCAGCCCGGCCAGCGCGCGCCGGTCCACCGCGACCGCCAGGACCGCAGCGGACAGCGCCAGCCCGAGCCAGGCTCCCCGCGAGAAGGTGTACAGCAGCGCCAGCGCCAGCACGAAGGTCACGGCGCCATACAGCACCCGCCGCCGGCGGGCGTCGGTGCGGACCGCGGCCAGCAGCGGCATCGGGATGGCCATCGCCAGCACGGCCCCCAGCATGTTCGGGTTGACCAGGAAGGCGGCCACGCGATGGCCCTCGCTGAAGCGCCCGGTGAACGACTGCAGGCCGAGGACGTCGGCGTCCAGGAGCACCTGCGCCAGCGCCAGCCCCGCCGCCAGCAGGGCCATGCCCGTGAAGCCCATGAAGGCCAGCCTGGCCTGCCCGATGTCGAAGCCGATCATGCGCGGCAGCACGAACAGCGCGACGGCCTCGATGGTGAAGCCGATGCCGGCCACCGCGATCGGCGGCGGCACGCCGTTCAGCGCCGCCGACGCCGCGGCGACCAGGGCGAAGGCCGCCACGAGGACGACGGCCGGATGCCGGAGCGCCGGGAGGAGCGATCCCTGCCGCCATGCCCTGAGCCCGATGCTCGCCGCGACCACCACCAGTAGCGCCTCCGAGAGGAAGCCGGTGGTCGTGCGCAGCGACGCCGGGACCAGCAGGCCCACGAGGTAGCGGTCGACGATCGGCATGAGCACGACGGCGACCAGGGCGGACCGTGGATGGCGGTGGCCCAGAAAGGCGACCACCAGGAGGATCCCGGCGCCGGACGCGAGGAACAGCGGCGTCGCGACCCGCGCGCCGACGACCAGCACGAGCAGCAGCGCTGCCAGGACGCCGAGGGCGATGAGCGTGCCGGCCGACACCGTCGCGCCGCGTCGGCACGGCCGGCCGGCGGGGGAGGGGCTGCTCACCGGCCGGATTCTATCGGCCCGCGGCGGGGCGGGGCGGGGGGCGGCCCTAGAATGCAGCCCGATGGCGACGGTGGCGATCATCCCGGCCCGGGGCGGCTCGAAGCGGCTGCCGCGGAAGCACCTGCGGCTGCTCGGCGGGCAGCCGCTGATCGCGCACACGATCCGCGCGGCGCGCGAGGCACGGCGGGTCGACAGGGTCATCGTCTCCACCGACGATCCGGCGATCGCCCGCGCCGCCGCCCGGGCCGGTGCCGAAGCCCCGTTCCTGCGACCGGCCGAGCTCGCCGCGGACGACACCCCCACGCTGCCCGTCATCCGGCACGCGGTCTCGTGGCTGGAGGAGCGCGGCGAGCCGGTGGACGTCGTCCTCACGCTGCAGGCCACCACGCCCCTGCGGCCCGGCGCCGAGATCGACGCCGTCGTCGCCCTGCTCGACGACCCGGCGGTGCGCTCGGCGGTCAGCGTCGCGCCGCTCGACCTCCCGGCCGGCGCCGCCGGCTGGCTGTCGGCCGGACGGTTCACGCGTACCGCCGCGCCGGACGCCGAGGCGGTCCGCATCACCGGCGGCGTGTACGCGACGCGCCGACATCTGCTCGCCGAGGGACGGCTGCTCGACGAGTGCCCCGCGGCCCACGTCACCGGCGGCCCCGCGGCAATCGACGTGGACTCGGAGGCGGACCTGCAGGCGGCGCGGCGCGCCTGGCGGGCCGGCCGCCGATGAGCCCCCTCGTCATCGTCGGGGCGGGCGACCACGGGCGCGTCGTCCTGGAGATCCTGCGCGCCGCCGGAGAGGCGCCGGGCGGCTTCGTGGAAGCCGGCCCAGTTCCGGCGTCGGTCGCGCGCGAGGTCGAGGGGCTGCCGGTCCTCGGCTCCCTGGCCGGCCAGCCGGAGTGGGCGTCGGGCGATACGCGCTTCGTCGTGGCGCTGGGCGACAACCACGCCCGCCGCGAGGCGTTCGAGCGCTGCCTGGCCCTGGGCCTGACGCCGGTCGCCGCCGTCCATCCCACCGCCCACCTGCTGGCCGGCGCGTCCGTCGAGCCGGGCGCGATGGTCTGCGCCGGCGCCGTCATCGGTCTTGCGGCCAGGGTTGGCGCCGATGCGGTCGTCAACACGGGGGCCAGCGTGGACCACGACGACGTGGTCGGCCCGCACGCCACGGTGGCACCCGGCGCGCACCTGGCCGGGCGCGTGACCTTGGGCGAGGGCGCCTTCGTCGGCATCGGCGCCGCCGTCCGGGAGGGCTGCCGCATCGGCGAGTGGGCGGTCGTAGCCGGGGGCGCCATGGTCGTCGACGACGTGCCGGCCGGCGCGCGGGTGGCCGGCGTCCCGGCGCGCCAGATGGCGACGTGAGCCCCGATCCCGCCGCCGCGCGGGACCAGGCGCGCGAGCTCGTGACGGACCTGCGGCGGGCATCCCCGGGCGCGATCCGGTTCGAGGGCGTGGAGCTCGGCGGGGCGCTGGAGCAGCAGCTGTTCTTCGCGATCCGGGACGAGCGCCGTGCCGAGAAGGGCTCGCTCGGCCGGCTCGCCTCCGGAGCGGCCGCCGTCCTGCGGCCCGCCGCCGCCGCGGGCGTGGGGCTGATGGCCTGGCGGCTGCCGCGGACCGGTGGCGCGCCGCTGGTCGTGCTGGTGCGCGAGCCGACCCACTACCCGGTCCTCGCCCAGGTCGAGGCGGAGCTCCAGTCGACCGCCGGCGAGTCGCTGGCGCTGATTCGTGTCGGTCGGGCCGCGGCGGTCGCGCCGGCGCACGCGGTGGCGCCGCGGCTGGTCGAGCTCATGGAACCGTCGCTCGCGTTGCGCGCCATGGCGCATGGGCCGATCGTCGCGCGGGCCCTGGCCGCGGCCGGCGGCGCCTGGGCGCGCCGGGTCGGGGAGGCGCGGGCCGCCGAGCTGCGCCAGGTCGCCGCCGACGAGGCGGGACGGATCGAGCTCGGCGCGGCGGCGCTGCTCTCGGTCGCCCGCCGCTGGGGCCCCGGCCTGCTGGCGGGGCTCGACGAGATCGGGACCTGGGCGCGCCTGCTGCCCGAGGTGGCGCGTCGCCGCGGCATTCCCAGCCTGGACTTGCCGCACGCCGAGGCGGCCGACGCGACGGCCATCGAGGGGGCGGCGTACGACTGCATGGCGACCTACGGGCCTCGCGCCACGGCCGTGCTGCGCGCCGCGGGGATTCCGCCGGAGCGGATCGTCGAGATCGGCGCGCCGCGCTTCGACCCGCTGGTTCGGCTCGGCGCCGTCGGCGCCGCGGCCTCGCTGGGCGAGCGGCGCGTGGTGTTCGCCGCCCAGTATCCCACCGGCGCCATGACCCACGGCGTCCTGGCGGCCTGCTTCCGCGCGGCGGTCGCGGCGGCCGGTGCGTTCGGGGCCGGCGAGCTGGTGGTGGCGCCCCACCCGGCGGAGCGGTCCGGCACGGCAGCCGGCCTCGTCGCCGGCATGCCAGGGACCGAAGTGCCGGTGAGGCTGGCCGCCGGGACGGGCCTGCATGGCGAGATCGCCGGCGCGGCGCTGCTGGTGACCGGCTGGTCGAACGCGGTGTTCGAGGCGGCCGTGGCCGGCATCCCGGCCATTGCCGTCAACCCGGGCGGCGTGGCGCCGGTCGACTTCGCGGCGGACGGCCTGGCCGTGGCTGCATCGGACGAGGCGTCGGCCGCCCGAGCCGCATCCGAGCTGCGGGCCGAGGCTGCGAGGCGGAGGGCCGTCGAGCGCGCGCGCCGGGTCGCGGCGGAGCGGCTGGGAGCGCTGGACGGACGCGCCTCGGAGCGCGCGGCGCGGCTGATGCTCTCGCTGGCGCGCGGGAACCCGCGGCGCTCGGCGGCATGACCGCCACGCTGCGTCTCATGGCGGTGACGGGCTCCCGCGCCGACTTCGGCGTGTGGCTGCCGGTCCTGGACGAGGCACGCCGCCGCGCTCCAGGGTTCGACGCAAGCCTGCTGGTGACGGCGATGCACCTCGACCCCCGTTTCGGCCGCACGGTCGAGGAGGTGCGCCGCTCCGGCCACGCGATCGCCGCCGAGGTGCCCTGCACGCCGGCCGGCGACAGCCGGGTCGAGATGGCCGCGGCCATCGGGCAGGCGGTCATGGGCATGGCGCCGGTCGTCGCCGGGGAGCGCCCGGACTGGCTGCTGCTGCTCGGCGACCGCGGGGAGCAGCTGGCCGCCGGCCTCGCCGCCCTGCACGCCGGCGTCGCCGTGGCGCACCTGCACGGCGGCGAGGTGACGCGCGGCGCCGTGGACGACACCGTGCGGGATCTCGTCACGCGCATCGCGAACCTGCACCTGGTGGCCACCGAGGACGCCGCTCGACGCCTGGAGGCGATGGGCGAGGAGGCGTGGCGCATCCGGCGCGTCGGGGCGCCGGGACTCGACCGGCTGCGCGAGGAGGCGAGCGGCGACCGCGGGGCGCTGCGCACGCGGCACGGCCTCCCGGCGGCCGGCGCGTACCTGCTGGTGATGCAGCACCCCGAGACGGTCGGCGCGGAGCGGGCCGCGCAGGACCTCGACGCTACCCTGGACGGCGTGCGCGCGGTCGGGCTCCCGGCGCTGGTCATCTTCCCCAACGCCGATGCCGGCGGCCGCGCCATGATCGATCGCCTGCGGCGCGCCGACCTGCCGCTCCGGGCGGTGGCGTCGCTGCCGCGCGCCGAGTTCGCGACCCTGCTGGGCGGGGCGGCGGCGCTGGTCGGCAACTCGTCCAGCGCGATCATCGAGGCGCCGCTGCTGGGGCTCCCGGCGGTGAACGTCGGGCGGCGGCAGGAGGGACGCACGCGCGGCGACAACGTCATCGACGCGCCGCCGGACGCCGCCGCCGTCGCCGACGCCATCCGGCGCGCCATCGAGCCGCGATTCCGCGACGGCCTGTCACGCACGTCGCCGTACGGCGACGGCCGTGCCGCCCCTCGCATCCTGGACCTGCTGGCGGGCATGCCGCTCGACGAGCGCCTCCGCGCCAAGCGGCCGCCGGGGTCGGCCGCCTGATGGCCGGTAGAATGGCGGGCCGATGACGAACGTGGCCCGCACGGTGACCCGCGTCCCGCTGGCGCAGCCGGACATCGGGACGCTGGAGCGCGAGCTGGTGGGCCAGGTGCTCGCCGGCGACACGCTGGCCATGGGCCCGTTCACCGAGGAGTTCGAGCGTGGCGTGGCGGCGCTCGCCCGGACGCGGCACGCCGTCGCGGTGAGCAGCGGCACGGCCGCCCTGCACCTCGCCGTGCGAGCCCTGGGCATCGGTCCCGGAGACGAGGTGGTCACGACTCCCTTCAGCTTCGTGGCCAGCAGCAACTGCGTGCTGTACGAGGGGGCGACGCCAGCCTTCGCCGACGTCGAGGAGGAGACGCTGGGCCTCGACCCGGAGCGCGCCGAAGCGGCGATCAGCGGCGCGACGCGCGCCGTCCTGCCGGTGGACGTCTTCGGCAACCCGTGCCGGCTGCGCGACCTCGCGGCGCTTGCGGAGCGCGCCGGCGTGCCGCTCATCGAGGATGCGTGCGAGGCGCTCGGCTCCACGCTGGACGGACGCCCGATGGGCGGCTGGGGCCGCATCGGCACCTTCGCCTTCTACCCGAACAAGCAGATCACCACCGGGGAGGGCGGCATGGTAGTGACCGATGACGACGAGCTCGCCGATGCGATCCGCAGCATGCGCAACCAGGGGCGCGACCAGGACGGCACGTGGCTGCGGCACGTGCGCCTGGGGTTCAACTACCGCCTCGACGAGATGTCCGCCGCCCTGGGGGTGGCCCAGCTGCGGCGTCGCGACGAGCTGGGGGCCGGCCGCCGGCGGGTCGTCGCGGGCTATCGCGAGCGGCTGTCCGGCCACGACTGGCTGCGGCTGCCGGAGGCGGCGCCCGGTGCGAAGGTCGACTGGTTCGTCCACGTGCTCCGCCTGGACCAGCGCATCGACCGGGACCGGCTCATCGGCCAGCTGGCCGAGCGCGGCGTCCAGGCGAGACCCTACTTCAGCCCGATCCACCTGCAGCCGTTCTATCGCGAGCACTTCGGCTTCCGGCCGGGCGACTTCCCGGTGACCGAGCGGGTGGCCACGTCCACGCTGGCGCTCCCCTTCTCCTCGCGGCTCACCGACGAGCAGCTCGACCGCGTCTGCGAGGCGCTGGTCTCGGCCGTCCGCGAGCAGGGCGCGGCATGAGCGCGGCCTCCTTCTTCGCCGACCGTCGCGTGCTGGTGACCGGCGGGACCGGGTCGATCGGCGGCGCCATCGTCGAGGCGCTGCTGGCCGATACGCCGCAGGTGGTACGCGTCATCTCGCGCGACGATTCCAAGCAGTTCGAGCTGGCGCAGCGGCACCGCGACGAGCCGCGGCTGCGGATGCTCATCGGCGACGTGCGCGACCGGCGGCGGATGGATCGGGCCATGTCCGGCGTCGAGCTGGTCTTCCACGCGGCGGCCATGAAGCATGTGCCGGCCAGCGAGTTCAACCCGTTCGAGGCGACCGAGACGAACGTGCGCGGCACCCAGAACGTGGTCGAGGCGGCGATCGACGCCGGCGTCGAGCGGGTGCTGGCCATCGGCACCGACAAGGCGGTCGACCCGACCAACGTGATGGGCGCCACCAAGCTCCTGCAGGAGCGCCTGTTCTCGGCGGCCGAGCACTACAAGGGGCCGGTTGCGACGCGCTTCGCATCGGTCCGCTTCGGCAACGTCATCGGCTCGCGCGGGTCGCTGGTGCCGCTCATCCGCGGCCAGGTGGCCCGCGGGGGCCCGGTGACGGTCACCGACCCGGAGATGAGCCGCTACATGATGCCGCTCGCCGATGCCGTGCGGCTCTGCTTCGCCGCGATGTCGCGCATGGAGGGCGGCGAGGTCTTCATCCTCAAGATGCCGCGCATCCGGGTCGGCGACCTGGTCGAGGTGCTGGTCGAGGCCTATGCGCCGCTCTTCGGCTATCGCGCCGATGCGATCGCGGTCGAGACCATCGGCGCCCGACCGGGCGAGAAGTGGCACGAGACGCTCCTGACCGAAACCGAGGCGCTCGTCGCCGACGAGGTGGACGACATGTACGTGCTGCGGCCCGGCCGGGAGCCGCGCGCGCCGGGCCGGACGGTGAGCGGGGGCCGCGCCGACGAGCCGCTGCTGGACCGGTCGCAGCTGCGCGACCTGCTGGACGCAGCCGGCTGGCTGCGCCCCGAGCAGCTGCCGACGCTGGGCTGAGGCGTGTCCACGGCGCGCACGGTCGAGATCGCCGGCCGTCGCATCGGCGCGGGAGAGCCGCCGCTCGTCGTCGCCGAGGCCGGCGTCAACCACAACGGCTCCGCCGAGCTCGCCATGCGGCTGGTGGAGGCGGCGGCCGCCTCGGGCGCCGACGCGGTGAAGTTCCAGACCTTCTCGGCCGATGCGGTGGCGACGCCCAACGCTCCCCAGGCCGCCTACCAGCAGGCGCGCGCGGCCGCCGCATCCCAGGTCGAGATGCTGCGGGCCGTGGAGCTGTCGGCCGACGCGCTGCGGGCGTGCTCCGCGCGCACCGCCGAGCTGGGCATGGTCCTCCTCTCGACGCCCTTCGACCTGGCATCGGTGGAGGTGCTGGCCGAGATGGGCGTGCCCGCCTTCAAGGTCGGCTCGGGGGACCTGACCAACCTCGTCCTGCTGCGGGCCGTCGCCGCCCACGGCAGGCCGGTCCTGCTGTCGACGGGCATGGCCACGCTCGACGAGGTCGCGACCGTGGTGGACGACCTGCGCGCGCATGGCGACCCGCCGCTGGTGCTGCTGCACTGCACCAGCGCGTACCCGGCCGCCACCGGCGATGCGAACCTGCGGGCGATGGCCACCCTGCGCGAGCGCTTCGGTGTGCCGGTCGGCTACAGCGACCACACTCCCGGCACCGCGGTGGCGGTCGCGGCGGCGTCCCTGGGCGCGGCCCTGATCGAGAAGCACCTGACCCTGGACCGCGCCATGCCCGGGCCGGACCACGCGGCCTCGCTCGAGCCCGATGCCTTCGCCGCCATGGCCGCCGCGGTGCGCGAGGCCCACGTCGCGCTGGGCGACGGCCTCAAGCAGCCCCGCGTGGCAGAGGAGGACGCGAGGCGGGTGGCCCGCCGCTCGCTGGTTGTCACGCGCGCCATCCGCGCGGGCGAGCGGATCGCGGCGGCGGACCTGGACGCGATGCGGCCGGAGGGCGGCATCTCGCCGCTGCGCCTGGACGACGTGATCGGGCGGCGGGCGGCGCGTGACCTCGTGCCGCGCACGCCCCTGCGCTTGGGCGACCTCGACCCCCCGCTGGCGGGCTAGCGCCAGGTCCCCGGCTCGGCCTCGATGCTCTCGTCTCCGTGGGCGGCCATGGCGGCATCGATGATTCGCCACGCCTCGTCGACTCCCAGCCAGCCGGAGACATCGGTCTCCCGGCCTTCGAGGGTCTTGTAGGTTCCGAAGAAGTTCTCGATCTCGCGCAGGCGGTGCGGCGAGATGTCGTCGAGCCCCGCGACCATCTCCCAGGGCGGGTCGTCGTGCGCCACCGCCAGGATCTTGTAGTCGTGGCCCTTGTCGTCCTTCATGTCCAGCACGCCGATGGGCCGGGCGCGCACCACGCAGCCGGGAAAGGTGGGCTCGATCACGATCAGCACGTCCAGCGGATCGCCATCCTCGGCAAGGCTGCCCTCGATGAAGCCGTAGTCGCACGGGTAGTGCACGCTCGAGTAGAGCACGTGGTCGACCACGTATCGCCCGCGGACGTGGTCGTACTCGTACTTGTCGCGGCTGCCCGTGGGGATCTCGACGGTCACCTCGATGGGCCGCCGCGCCGCTGCGTCCATGGCCCGAGTATGCGCCGGCGCCGGATCAGCGACCGAGCAGGTCGGCGACCGTGGCCCGGATGGCCGGGATGTTCGGGATCGATATCCAGCCGCGCTCGCCGGCAATCCCGGCAAAGGTGGTGTAGGCCGGTGGCGCAAGCACCACGCGCCTGACGTCGGCGCGTCGCGCGCGCCGCAACAGGTCGGAATACGCCCGCAGGTCGGACATCGGCATGTCGGTCCGGAGGGAGTCGAGGCTGCGAGCCAGCGGGGCGAGCTCCACCTGCCTGGAGGCGAACCGGCGCATGAGCTGGACAAGCAGCTGCTGGTGCCGACCGCCGCGGGCGTAGTCGCTGTCGACGGTTCGATGGCGCGCGTAGCACAGGGCCGCCCGCGGGTTGAGATGCTGCTTCCCGGGGGAGATGGCGCAGCGCTTGTCGACGAGCAGGTACGGGACGCGGACTTTCACGCCGCCCACCGCCTTCACCACGCTGCGGAAGTCATCCATATCGATCATGACGTAGTGATCGATCCGGATGCCAAGCAGCAGGCTCATCACGTCCCGCGTAACCGCCGGCCCGCGGAAGAACGCGAGCGAGTTGATCTTGCCGGTCCAAGTGCCGCCGTCCGGCAAGGGCAGCTCCGCGGTGTCGCGCGGCAGGGAGAAGAGGGCCAGCCGCCGTCCGTTCTCGGTGACGCTGACGACGGTGATGGCATCGGTCAGGTAGTCGCCGCCTCGGCGGACGTTGCGAACCGAGTCGTTGTCGCTGCCGAGCACGAGGACCGTCAGGCGCCCGTCGTCGAGCCCCTCGGGCCGAGGCGTCGGCGTCGGTTCCGGGGTCGGCGTGGGCGTGGGGCGCTCCGTCGGTTCCGGGGTCGGCGTGGGCGTTGGGACCGTGGTGGGCGAGGCGGTCGTGACGACCGATGGTGACGGGGCAGGGCTCCCCGACACCAGGGACCAGCCGACGAATCCGACCACGACCAGCACCGGCAGCGCCACCGCCGCGACGAGAGCCGGGGGATTGTCGCGCAGCCGCTCCAGGAAGCTCACCGGCGCATCCTAGCCGCTGACAGCCTGTCGTCGGCCACGACGCCCTCCTCGTCCGGCCGGACGGGCTGGCCGCCGGCTCGCAGGGACAGCGCCGCGTCGTAGGCGATTCTCAGGTTCTCGGCCGACCGATCCCAGGCCAGCGGGCCGGCGAGCCGTTCCAGGCCGATGCGGCCCATCTCCGCGCGGCGCCGGGGATCGTCGAGGAGCTCGACCACCAGCTCGGCGAGGCCGCGCGGGTCGTTGGGGGCCGCGTAGGCCGCGGCGCCGTCCGCACTGACCCGCGTCTCCTCCAGGTCGAAGGCCACGACCGGCACGCCCAGGGCCATGTACTCCAGCGTCTTGTTCATGGTGCAGAACTCGTTGAACCCGTTGGCAGGGTCCGGGCTGATGGCGACGTCCGCGGACGACAGCACGCGACGCACCTCGGCGTCCGGGATCCTGCCGGTGAAGTGGAGATCCCCGGCGGAGAGGCCCAGCTCGGTCGCGAGGGCCTGCAGCGCGTCGAGCTGGTTGCCGCCGCCCATGGCCAAGAAGCGAACGGCTCCCGGCCGGGCGTCCAGCACTGCCCGCGCGGCGTGCACGAACAGGTCCGCGCCGTCCTGCGGTCCCATCGTGCCCAGGTAGGTCACCAGGAATGGGCGGCCACGCTTCAGCGCCGGGCTGGGCTCCTCGCGGAAGATCCGTCGCGGGTCGGGGGACGATCGGACCACGAAGATGCGGTCCGGCGCCACCCCGCCCCGCTCCAGGGCGAAGCGCCGATAGGTCTCGTTGGTGGCGATCACCGCATCGGCAAGACGGTAGGTGCGTCCCTCGCACCACAGCAGGAACCGATGGACCGGCCCTCCCCTGCGGCCACCCTGCGCCACGTACACCTCAGGGGCCAGGTCGTGCTGATCGAAGACGAAGGCGGAGCCGAGCCGCCGGAAGACCCAGCCGATGGGGAACAGGAAGTCGGGCGGGTTGCAGGCATGCACCACGTCGAACCGCCGGCCGCGCCAGGCAAGCAGCGAAAGCAGCAGCGTGGCCGGAACGGCCACCGCGTACTCGATGACGTGGTTCAGCAGCCCCGCGGCGGTGGTGGGCAGCGGGTAGCGGAAGACCTCGATGCCGTCGATGCGCTCATGCCAGCGGCGGGCGCCCGCGCCTCGCGGGCAGACGACGGTGACCCGCCAGCCCGCATCCCGCAGCGTGCCGGCCTCGGCCCACACGCGTCGGTCGAACGGCACCGGGAGGTCCTCGACCAGGATCAGCGCTCGACGCCTCACTGCGGATGATCCAGTGCCCAGCGGACGTTGGCGGCCAGCACGCCGGCGAACGTCGCGGTGAGGTGGTCGCGATCGCGATACACCAGGTAGTTGCCCCTCACCATCGGGCAGCGCTGACCGGGGCAGATCCACCGCGTCGTCCTCATCCACTGCACGCCGGCCCGCCGGGCGGCGCGGCGCTCGACCCGCTCGTACGGCTCGTCGATGACATCGGCGCCCATCACCACGCACGGGTCGAGCGTGCGATGCTCGGCCAGGCAATCGAGCGCGTCGATCTCGAGATGCGGCACTTCACCGATGAGGACGACCCGCTCGCTCGCCTCGCGCAGCCGTACCAGCACCGCTTCCAGGCCCTCCTTCCAAGCGCGCTTGTCCGTCCCGATCACGCGCTTGCCACGCGCGCTAAGGATGGCGTGGTCCTTCGCCGATGCCACGAAGGTGATGCTCGGGCGAATGGATGCGATCCGCTGGATGGCCAGGTCGCGCCATTCGTGGCACTCGGTGAACTCACGCTTCAGGCGCCTGGACCACGACACGACGTCGACCGGTGGGCAGGCGGGCTTGATGAGCGCCACGATCCGCCAGTCACGGTCGAGCGCGATGCGCTCGATGGCGGGCTGCCACATGGCGGCGTGCGAGTCACCGAACAGGACGACCGTGGTGGGCGAGTCGGGATTGCCATAGACGCAGTCCCTGGGCTCCGATTGCGGGAAGCCGGCGCGGCAACCGTCCACCATCACGCTCGCCTTGTCGTCCAGCGCTCCCAGCAACGGCGGCTGCAGGTCGGCGGGCACGGGTCCCGAGAAGAGGCCCCGGGGCAGCTCGGGGCGGGTGTCGGCCGGTGGCAGCGAGGGAAGCGGTTCGCCGTCGCTGGGGGTCGCCAGGTTCCCGCCGGCGGTCACCGCCGACACGGCCACGAGCACCGACATCGCCCCGGCCCCCGCCAGCGTCCAGCGGCTGGTGTGCCGAGCCGCCCATCCGGTGCGAAACGGCCGCTCGATGAAGCGCGTGCTGAGCGCCGCCAGCACGATGGCCGCCACGGCCAGGGCGATCCGCAGCCGGGGTCCATCGCGGCTCAACGCGACTGGAACGAGGATCAGCAGGGGCCAGTGCCACAGGTACAGCGAATACGAGATGCGGCCGAACCAGCGCGGTATCGACATGGCCAGCAGCCTGGCGGGCACGGCCGAGGCCTTCTCACCGGCGACGATCAGCGACGCGGTGCCGATGGCCGGCGCCAGCGCCGCCAGGCCGGGGAAGGGCGTCGTGTCGTTGATCAGCACCACGGAAGCGACGATCACCAGCATGCCGACCGCGCCCAGCGCCGAGGCCGCGTGCGCCGGCCAGCGTTCCGGGAGCGCCAGGACGCCGAGCGCCACCAGGCCCCCGAGGGCGAGCTGCCACGCCCTCGTCGGCAGCGAATAGAACGCCCATGGCGCCTCCACGTTCGTCATGACCACCGATGCGACCAACGAGGCGAGGCCCACTGCGGCCACCAGGATCCACAGCCGGCGGACCGACAGGTAGCGGGCACCCACCAGGATCAGCAGCGGCCAGAAGAGGTAGAACTGCTCCTCCACCGCCAGCGACCAGTAGTGCAGCAGCGGTGACGGAGCGCCCTCTGCGGCGAAATAGTCCGTCGCGCTCAGGGCGAAGCGGTAGTTCGAGACGTACAGCGCCGCCGCCGCCCCGTCACCGGCGATGGACGGGAAGATCACCGGCGAGACGATCAGGGCCGACGCGAGCACCGTTACGGCGATGACGACCAGGGCCGCCGGAAGGAGCCGCCGCGCCCGGCGGGCGTAGAACGCCGGCAGGTCGATGCGGCCGCTGGCGCTGAACTCCCGCAGGAGCAGCCCGGTGATGAGGAAGCCGGAGATCACGAAGAAGACGTCGACGCCCACGAAGCCGCCGGTGATCCATGGCAGTCGAGCGTGGTACGCCAGCACGGCCAGGATGGCGACGGCCCGCAGGCCCTCGATGTCCGGCCGGAAATGGGCGGGCCCGGTCGTCGAGACCGCGGTGTCCCAGGCCGACTCCTCGCCGGGACCCGATCCCGGAGGGGCAGGGCGCAGCGAGTCCGGTGGGGACTGGGCGGATCTCACGCCGTGGGAATGCGCTGGGCGCGCGCTGGCTCCGGGGTACATGTCGGGCTGCGGCCGGTCACCAGCCGATCCCGAGGTAGCGGGCCGGGCCGACCGCGACCTCGTCGCAGCCGACCAGGTCCACGACGGTCTGCTCGGGGCGGAGGAGCGCGGCGAGCCGATCGACGGCGACCGATCCCTTCGCGATCACGACCGTGTCGGCGCCGGCCACCGCGGCCTCGACGTCGTCGGTCAGGAGCTGCACGAGATGGGGCAGGTGCTGCTGGATGAAGGTCAGGTTGGCACCGCGCAGCGTCGCCGGCGAGACGTCGGGGTCGTAGATGGCCAGCGAGTAGCCGCGCCCCAGCAGCCGCTCGGCCAGCGCCACGGCCGGCGACTCGCGGAGATCATCGGTGCCGGCCTTGAAGCTCAGGCCGAGCAGCGCGACGTCGCGGTGGCCAGCGTCCTCGACGAGCCGGACCCCGCGTTCGAAGTGGGCCGCGTTGCTCGCAAGCGCGGCATCGAGCAGCGGAAGGTCGACGTCCGATTTGCGCGCGCGGTCGGTGAGCGCGCGCAGGTCCTTGGGGAGGCACGAGCCACCGAACGCGTAGCCGGGGCGCAGGTAGGCCGGCGAGATGTTCAGGCGCTCGTCGGAGACCATCAGGCGCATCGTCTCGCGCCCATCCAGCCCGAAGGCCCGGGCGAAGCTGGCGATCTCGTTCGCGAACGCGATCTTCGTGGCGTGGAAGGCGTTGTCGGTGTACTTGACCATCTCGGCGGTCCGGATGGAAACGACCTCGACCGGCGCCGCGAGCCCCTCGTAGGCGGCACGCACCTGCTGCGCCGAGCGCTCGTCGCCGGCGCCGATGATCGTCCGCGACGCCTCGTAGAAGTCGCGGATGCTCGAACCCTCGCGCAGGAACTCGGGATTCATGGCCAACCCGAAGTCGCTGCCGGCCGCCATGCCCGAAGCGCGCTCGATAGCCGGTCCGACGAGCTCCTCGGTGGTCGTCGGGAGCACGGTGCTGCGGACCACGACGGTGCGGATGCGACCGTCGCGCGGCAGCGCCGCACCGATCTCCTCGGCGACGCGAAGGACGGCGGTGAGGTCGAGCGCCCCGGTTCGAGCCGATGGCGTGCCGACCGTGATCATGATCACGTCCGCGGCCGGCACGGCGGTCGCGACCGACCCCACCTCGATGGAGCCCGCGGCAACGCCGGCCGCCAGCAGCTCGTCCAGGCCCGGCTCGGCGATCGGGGAGCGGCCGCCCGCAATCGCATCGGCCTTCGTCGCGTCCTGGTCGACGCCGATGACGGCCCGGCCCAGGTCCGCGAGGCACGCCGCGGTGACGGCGCCCACATACCCCAGCCCGATGATCGCGATCTTCAACGAAACGTTCCTCCGCACGCGTCGCCAATGGCGGCGCTAGTCTGACAGCCCCCGGGCTGGCACGGTGGCATACTCGTGCCCGATGACTCGACGCCCGGGTGGCGATCTGCCCGACTTCCTCATCGTCGGCGCCCCGAAATGTGGCACGACCGCCATGTACGACTACCTTCGGCAGCACCCGGACGTGTTCATGCCGTTCATCAAGGAGCCGCTGTTCTTCGGCTCCGACCTGACCTCACGATACGGCCCGATGACCGAGGAGGAGTATCGCGCACTCTTCGACGACGCGCCCATCGGCGCCCTGAAGGGAGAGGCGTCGGCGTGGTACCTGTACTCAGCCTGCGCGGCCGAGGAGATCCACGCGGCGATCCCCGGCGCGCGCATCGTCGTGATGCTGCGCAACCCCATCGACGTGATGCATGCCCAGCACAGCCAGCTGCTGTTCAACCGCCAGGAAACGCTGCGCGATTTCGGGGACGCGCTCGCCGCCGAACCGGAACGGGCCGCCGGCCGGCGGCTGCCGCCGGGACCGATCCGTCCCGAGAACCTCCTCTACCGGCGCATGGTCCGCTTCTCGGAGCAGCTCGACCGATACCTGTCGGTCTTCGGACGGGATCGCGTGCACGTGATCATCTTCGATGACTTCCGGGACGACACCGCCGGCGTGTACCGCCGGCTGCTCGAGTTCCTGGGGGTCGACCCGGGCGTGCCGGTCGACCTGGGTCCACGGAACGAGAACAAGCGGGTGCGCGCCGGCTGGTTCCAGCGGCTGATCTGGAATCCGCCGCTTCTGCGGCCGCTCATCCCTCGCCTTCGGCGCTACGCCATCGTGCACCGCGCCCGCGATGCGCTGCTGCGGCTCAACAGCACCCGCGTCCCGCGCGACGGTGTCGATCCGGAGCTTAGGGCCCGGCTGGCGGACGAGCTCAGGCCCGAGGTCGCGCGCCTGTCGGAGATGGTCGACCGCGACCTGACGCACTGGGTGTCGCCATGACCGGATCGGGCGCCGCCACGTGCCGGCACCTCCTTGCCTGACCGTGCGGAGGGCCTCGGGCCGGCTCCGGGCGAGCCGGGAGAGTCCGGGCTTGGGGGTCAGATAGCCCGCGGCCTGACGTGGACCTTCATCCACACGTGGGGTCGTCAGCTTCTCAACCTGACGATCTTCGTCGTTCTCGCCCGGCTGCTCGTCCCGGACGACTTCGGCCTGGTGGCGCTGGCCGCGGTGTTCGTCAACCTGGCCCAGCTGGTCGTGGACCAGGGCCTGGGCGATGCGCTCATCCAGCGACCAGTTCTCACCCGGCGGCATATCGACACCGCGTTCTGGGTCGCGCTCAGCACGGGCGGGCTGCTGGCGCTGGCCGGCATCCTTCTCGCCATCCCCATCGCCTTCCTGTTGGGGGAGCCCGACCTGCAGCCGATCCTGCAGGTCCTCTCCGGCACGTTCCTGCTGTCCGCGCTCGGCAGCATCCAGATTGCGCTCCTGCGGCGCAGCCTGAACTTCCGGGCGCTGGCCATGCGGGCCCTCGGCGGGATCGCGGCCGGCGGGGCGGTGGGCATCGCCATGGCCTTCCTCGGATTCGGCGTGTGGTCCCTCGTCGGGCAGCAGGTGGCCGGCGCATTCGTGTCGATGGTCCTGTTATGGGCGGTCAGCCCATGGCGTCCAGGTCGAGACTACTCGTGGGACACGTTCCGGGAGCTCTTCCGCTTCGGGGTGAACATCCTGGGCTCGGACATCCTGAACTTCGCGAGCCGGAACGTCGACAACCTGCTCATCGGCTCATTCCTCGGCACCACGCCGCTCGGCTTCTACTCGGTCGGCTACCGCATCCTGGACGTGACCGAGGTGATGCTGGTCAACGTGGCGCGCAAGGTCACCTTTCCGGCCTTCTCTCGCCTCCAGTCGGACCCGGAACGGATGCGTCGCGCCTACCTTCGCGTCACGCGCGCCGCGGGCGCGATCATCCTGCCCGGCTACATCGGGCTCGCCCTGGTCTCGACCGAGCTCACCGTCACGCTCTTCGGGGACCGCTGGGCGCCGAGCGGCCCGGTGGCCGGCATCCTGTTCCTCATCGGTCCGGTCCTCACGCTGCAGGCCTTCAGCGGCGCCCTGCTGAACGCCGCCGGGCACCCCGGCGTCGTCTTTCGATTCAGGCTCATCACCACGGTGGTGAACGTGGTCGGGTTCCTGATCGCGGTCCAGATCGGGATCCTCGCCGTCGCCGCCGCGTTCGTCGCACGCGGATACCTCTTGATCCCGCTCAACCTCGCGTGGGTCTCGAGGTACGCGGGCGTTCCGGCCGGGGCGATGCTGGCCCAGCTGCGAGGGACCGCCCTGGCCACCGCAGCCATGGCCGTGGCGGTGGCGGCAGTCAAGGCGGTGGCCCCTGCGAGCCCGGCCATGCTGCTGGCCGCGGAGGTGCTGGCCGGCGCCATGGTGTTCGTCCTGGCCATGCTGCTGGTGGAGCGAGACCTCGTCCGCGAGATCCTCGGCGTCGGGCGACGTGCGGTGTCCCGACCGCCGCCGGTGGGTGCCCGGTAGCCGGGGCTGGATGCTCCACCCGCGCTCCCGTACGCAACCGGCTATCATTCCGCCCCGTGATCCCGACCCACAGGACCGCCGCGCCCTTCGCGCGCGCGGCTGACCACGACCCTTGACCCTGCCGACCTTCGTGATCGGAGGAGCACCGAAGTCAGGGACCACGGCCCTCTGGCGCCTCCTCGACGCTCACCCGCAGGTCTGGATGAGCCCCGTGAAGGAACCCCACTTCCTCACGCGCGACGCTAATGTTCCGGAGCCGGGCGTGCGCATCATCGGTCCGTTGCGCGAGGACACGTACAGCCAGGGCATCGCCTGGTACGAGAGCCTGTTCGAGGGGGGAGAGGACTGCCTGGCGCGTGGCGAAGCCAGCACGCACTACCTCGGCGCCTTGGACGGCCCCGAGCTGATGGAGAAGCACGTCCCCGGGCTCAAGGTCATCTTCGTGCTGCGTCAGCCGGTCGAGCGGGCGTACTCGCATTACTGGCACAACTGGAAGCGCGGGTGGCCGATGCCGCCCTTCTCGGAGGTCGTCGAGGACCACCCGGACCTTCGCTACCTGCTGTACATGAGCAGCTACGAGCGCCACGTGCGCCGTTACCTCGATGCCCTGGGGCCCGAGCGCGTGCACCTCGTCCTGTACGACGACCTGCGGAGCGATCCGCCCGAGACCTACCGCAGGATCTGCCGCTTCGTGGGCGTCGACGACGGGTTCCTGCCGTCGTTCGACGCGGAGTACAACCCGCATGCCGTCCCCAGCAGCCGACTCCTGCATCGGGCCATCGCCGGCACGCGCTACCGCAGCTGGAGCTTCCTGCCGCGGTTCGTTCGACGACCCGCTCACCGGCTGCGGAATGCGCTCGAGGCGCGCAACATGAAGAGGGCCGCGTATCCTGCGATGCCCGCCCAGCTGCAGGAGCGGCTCCTGGCCCATTTCGAGCGGGACATCGCCTACGTCGAGACCCTCACGCGACCGCTGCCCGGCTGGCGCATGCCCGTGGCGGCATCGGGCTAGACGGCCAGGAGACGGACGTGGCCATCGGACCGCCGAGCGACGCTCGGGAGGACGGCGGGATCGCCGAACGCGGGCATGACGAGCCGCGAGGCAGGGCTGGCTCACGGGCAGGGATGCTGCACAAGGCCGGCAGGCGTGCGGCCGGCCTGCCTGGACGCGTCCTGAGCCGCTTCGGCCGCCGCGAGGCCCGCACCTGGATCCTGGGGAACCGGCGAGGATTCCGCGACAACACGCGATATCTTGCCGAGCACCTCCTGCACGCCCACCCCCAGATCGAGACGTGGTGGATCGCGGCGAACGAGCGCGACGCTCGCCAGGCACACGACGCCGGCCTGCGCTCCGCCATCCACGGCACGCGGGAGTCCGCCGACGTCCATCGCCGCGCCGGCGCGGCGTTCATCTGCACCGGCTTCGAGGATCTCGAGACCGCGAACCTGAGCGGCGCCTTCCTCGTCCACCTTCGGCACGGAAAGGGGCTCAAGCGCGTGCTGCTCGACGTGGACCAGTCGCGCCTGATGGGCGGCTCCGCCGTCGGCGGCGTGGCCGCGCGCGCGTACCGCTGGTTCATGTCCCGCCGGCTGGGACAGGTCGACATGGTGGTCGCTCCCGGTGAGCTGGCGAAGACGTGGTACCTGAGCGCCTTCGGTGGCCCGCCCGACCGGATCCGGGTCCTCGGAACGCCACGGTTCGACGTCATCCTGGGCGGCCCCGCGTACGACCGCGTCGTCCGCGGCGACCTCCGCGCTCGCCTGGGGCTGGCGCCCGATGACCACGTCGTCCTGTGGCTGCCGACCTGGCGCGAGGAGGGGGACGAGGCCTGGTTGCCGGCCCTCGACGCAGCGGAGGTGGAGCGGGCGCTCGGCGGGTCCAGGGTCAGGCTCGTCGTGAAGCCGCATCCCAACAACGATCCCGGCGTCTTTCGCGACCGCCTCGCGCTGGATGGCCACGTGCGCATGCTCGGCGACGAGATCGCCGACGTGAACTGCCTGCTGCGCATCGCCGATGCCCTCGTCACCGATTACTCGAGCGCTGCATTCGACTACGCGATCCTCGCCCGACCCATCCACGTCTTCGCCCCCGACATCGCCGAGCACGGCCAGAGCCGCGATCTCTACGAGCCACTCGAGAGCTGGACCCGGGGCCAGCATCACGTCGAGTGGCCCTCGCTGCTCGACGCGATCCGGAGCGCCGCGGACGGTGACGACGCCGCGGACCTGGCATTGCCCGCGCTGATCAGGGAGCGAAGCGGCTACGCGGACTCGCCGGGCAGCTGCGAGCGCATCGTCCTTGCGGTCGGGGCCGAGGTCGGGGCCGGGGTCGGGGCGGTCACCGGCGCCGCTGCCGGCAAAGCCGCATCGGCGTCGAACCGATGACGGACCTCATTCTGCTCGCCGCCGGCCAGGGCACCCGCCTGGCGTCGGTCACGGGCCCGATCCCCAAGGCCCTGGTCCCCACGCCCGATGGCGGATCGCTGCTCGGCGAGAACCTTCGCAACGCGCACCTGTCGGGCGCCGTGCGCCGCGTCGTGGTCGTCACCGGGTATTGTTCCGACGCGATTGAGCAGGAGGTCGCGCGGCATGCCAGGGCGGGCGCGGTCGAGACGCGCTACAACCCCGACTTCGCCTCGCACGGCCCGATCTGGTCGCTGTGGGCCGCGCGGGACGTCATCACGTCAGCCGACATCATGATCGGCAACGGCGACACCTACTACCGGCCGGAAGCCTTTCGCGCGGTCGGGTCGGTCGACGCCGGCGGGTTCCGCCTGGGCTTCTCGAGGCGGGTGGCCGAGACCGATGACGTGCGGGTCTCGCTTCGCGGCGATGGCACGGTCGCCGCGGTCGGCAAGGGGCTGGCCGACGAACGAACCCACGGCGTGTCCGCCGGCCTGTTCCTGGCCTGCGGCGAGGAAGCGCGCGCCATGTTCGACGGGCTGCTGACCGACTTCGTGGAGCGCGAGGCGAAATCCGCAGGGCGCGCCATCTGGCACGATCTGGTGAGCGAGCTGGCCGCGACGACCGGATCGTTGACGGGCTGCGAGATCGGGGAGACGTGGTGGCATGAGATCGATACGCCAGAGGACTACGCGGGCCTGGTGCAGCTCCTGGCGGACCGATGAATCCTGACCAGGCATCGAGCCTGCCGCGAGGCGGCCTGGGCCTCGCCTCCACGGACGTGGCGGATCCGAGGCCGAACTTCTTCATCGTCGGGGCGCCGCGATCCGGCACCACGGCCATGTACGAGTACCTGCGACAGCATCCGGACGTGTTCATGCCCTATCGCAAGGAGCCGGTGTACTTCGGGGCGGACCTGACCAAGCGGCCACCGCTCCTCGACGAGCCGAGCTACCTGAAGCTCTTCGGGCCCGGACGGGGGAAGCGGCGGCTGGGCGAGGCGACGGTGTGGTACCTGTACTCGCGGACCGCGGCCGCCGAGATCAGGCGCTTCGACCCCGACGCCCGGATCATCATCATGCTGCGCGATCCGGTGGAGATGATCCACTCGCTGCACAGCCATTGGCTCTTCACCGGCAACGAGGACGTCGAGGACTTCGCCCAGGCGCTCGATGCCGAGGAGGACCGGCGGCAGGGACGGCGCCTGCCGCCGGACGTTCGGAGGCCGGAGGGACTGCAGTACCGCGCCTGCGCCCGCTATGCGGCACACGTCGAGCGCTACCTGGAGACCTTCGGCCGCGACGCCGTGAAGGTCCTCCTCTACGACGACTTCAGCGCCGATGCCCGCACCGCATACCGCGACGTCCTGTCATTCCTCGAGGTGAGCACCGGCTTCGAGCCGGACTTCGCGGTCGTCAACCAGAACAAGGTGGCTCGCAGCTCGCTGCTGCAGCGCGTCCGCAAGGGCCGCGCCGTGGGCACCGTCGTGAACGCGCTGCCGGGCCCGCTCCACCACGCCGCCTGGCGTCTCATGAAGCGTGCCAACATCAGGTATCAGCAGCGACCGCCGATCGATCCGGACCTCCGCGCTCGCCTCGTCGCGGAACTGGCCGATGACGTCGCCCGGCTGGAGACGCTGATCGACCGAGACCTCGCCGCGTGGTCGGCATGAGCCGATGACCCTCAGCTGGGAGCTCCTGGCGCTCACCGGAGTCGCGATCGCCATCTCCCTGGTGGCGGTCGCCGTGACGATCATCACCACCCGCCGGTTCGGCTGGCGCTTCGCGGGATCGCTGCTGGTCCTGGCCATGACACCGCTGGTGCCCAACGTGCACATCACGCTCGGCTTCAGCCTCGACGACATCCCGGCAATCGTGGGCCTCGTCGGGCTGCTGCTGGCCCTCGCTCCGTTCGAGGACTTTCCGCGGCTGGCGGTCAAGCGGCAGGTCCTGATCGGCCTCGCCATCGGCCTGGCGGTCCTGTTCGTCGCCGGCGTCATCTCCAGTTTGCTGGTGGCCGAGTCACCCTTCGACTTCTTCCGGATGGTGATGCGCAGCTCCGGCCGGCTCGCCATGCTGGCCGTTATCGCCGTGGCGGTGGCCTGGGCGGTGAGCCGCCGCGAGGGTGCCGCCGAGTTCGTGGCAAGCGCCGTCGCGGTGGTCGGGACGTTCGAGGCCGTCTTCGGCATCGTGGCCTTCCTGGTGCCGCTGCCCGGCGACATCGGCCTCGGCAGCGAGAAGGGGCCAAGGTCGGCGCTGTTCGGCGAGGTGCCCGGCCGCATCACCGGCACGCTCGGCGTGGGGGCCAACTTCCTCGGAGCGATCCTGATGGTCTCGCTGCTCCTGACCGTGGGGCTCGCCATCGAGGCCAGGACGCGGCGCGCCCGGCTGGTGTGGCTGGCGTGCGCGGTCGTGCAGATCATCGGGCTGACGTTGACCTTCTCGCGCGCGCCGATCGGGCTGGCCGCGGTGGGGGTGGTCGCCGTCGTGCTCCTGGCCAGGCGGCCGGTCCTCGCCGTCCCGATCATCGGTGCCGGCATCGTGATCACGCTGCTGACGCCGCTGGGTGAGCGGTTCGTGAGCGACGCCACCAACCGGCTGGCGCTCTGGTATGCCGCCGTCCTGCTCATGATCGACCACCCGCTGACCGGCGTCGGCACCGGCGAGATGCTGGCGACCATGCGCGACTGGCCGGAGCGCTACATCGACACGCCGCTGGGTCGTGCCGGTGCCAGCGCGCACAACTCGGTGCTCCTGGCCGGCGCTGAGCTGGGCGTGCTCGGCGCGGCCGGCGCCCTGCTGCTGCACCTCAGCCTCGCGGCCCTCGCGCTGCTGGTGCTGTTCCGGGCTCGCCACGCCAGATCCGCGATCCACATCGCCGGGGCCATCGCGGTGCTCGCCTTCGAGGCCCAGGCGGTCGTGAACAACCTCTTCACCGTCGGGGTCACGAGCGTCATGGCGGCCATCTTCGTCGGGGCTTTCCTGCTCGCACCCCCGACGACGGGCGCGGAGCACCAGGCGGAGGCGCCGGAAACATCGCCATCGACCGCGTGATCCGGCCGCTCATCGTCCTGCCCGCCGATCCGGAGGACATGAGCATCGGCGGCATCGCCTCCTTCATCCGCAGCTTCGTCAAGTTCGCCCCATCCGACTTTCGCGTGGCCATGGTCGGGATGGCCGCCACCAGGCCGCTCGGCAGCTGGCAGGCGATCGACTTCGAGGGGAGCCGCATGGATTTCCTGCCGATCGCCCGGCTGTCCCGCGGCACGGGTCGGAGCGTGGTCCCGCTGGCTCTCCGCTTCACCGCGGCCCTGGCCGCACGCCACCGGCGCATTCCGACCGCCGGACGCGTGACCCAGTTCCACCGCCCGGCCACCGCGCTTCCGCTGCTTGGGCATGACGGCCCGATGTGGCGGGTGGTGCATCTCACCCGCGAGGACCTCGCGGACGCCGCATCGGAGAGCCGGTGGCGCCGCCTGGGGCGGCCGCTGGACGCGGTGGAGGGTGTCGCATTCCGGCGCATGCAGCGCATCTACGTCGTGAACAGGATCGCCACCGAACGGTACCGAGCTCGGTTCCGCGAGGTGGCCGACCGGATCGAGTTCCTGCCGAACTGGTTCGACGACAAGGTGTTCGCGGCCACCGACGCGGGCCAGCGCCGCGACCTTCGGGGACGGCTTGAGGCCGAGCTCGGCGTGCCGGCGACGGAGCGGATCCTGCTGTACGCCGGCCGGCTTGAGGGCCAGAAGCGCCCGCAGCTGCTCCTCGAGGCCTTCGCGCGTGCCACGCAGGCCGGCGGCACCACGCTCCTGGTCGCGGGCGACGGCTCGCTGCGCGGCGAGCTGGACGCGCTCGGGGAGCGGCTGGGCTGCGCGGCGCGAGTTCGCTTCCTGGGCACGCGGCCCCGCGTCGAGCTGGCGCTGCTGATGAACGCCGCCGACGGGTTGGTGATCAGCTCCGCCTTCGAGACGGGCCCCACCGTGGGCCTCGAGGCGCTCGCCTGCGGGCTGCCGGTGGTCACAACCCCCGTCGGCGAGATCAGCGCCGTCGTCAGCACCGGGAAGACGGGATGGGTGGCGCGCGACCACTCCGCCGATGCCCTCGCCGAGGGCATCCGGTGGCTGCTGGGCACTCCCCGCGATGGCCTGCGCGCCGAGTGCCGCAGGGCTGCCGAGCCGCTGGCCGCGCGGCGGGTGCTCGCCAGGGTCTACGATCTACATCGCGAGCTGTCCGGAGCGGCCCGCTCCCGCGATGGCCGGCATCCGGGCGGCAGCCCGAGCAACGCAGGAGCCAGTCGGTGATCATCAGCCACAAGTACCGATACGTCTACGTGGAGCTGCCTCGCACCGGGTCCACGGCGGTGAGCCGCGAGCTGCGCGAGCACTACGACGGCCATCCCATCCTCAGGAAGCACGCCACCTATCGCGACTTCCTGCGCATCGCGTCGGAGGACGAGCGCTCGTACTTCGCCTTTTCGGGGATCCGGAATCCGCTGGACGTCGCGGTGACGCGGTTCGTCCACCTCAAGGACGACAGGCGCGGGCGGTTTACGGAGCCGGAGCGTGTCGCGCTCCGCAACTCGCTGGCAGGCCGGCTGGAGCGTCGGATCTACCGCTGGGTGCAGGAGCACGACGCGAGCTTCGAGGACTTCCTGCTTCGCTGGTACAAGGTGCCGTACGACACTTGGGCGGCGTTGGACCACAAACGGATGGATGCCATCCTCTGCGTGGAGTCGCTGGCCGCCGACTTCGATCAGACACTGCGCAGGATCGGCATCGAGCCGGTTCGGCCATTGCCGGTCGTCAACGCCACCTCGGAACGCGATGCTCAGCGGGACTTCGCGGGGTACTTCACACCTCGTGCCATTCGGCGCGCGAAGTGGGTCTTCGGCCCGTACATGGAAGAGTGGGGCTACCAGTTCCCGCCCGCATGGGGACCGGTGAAGGTCCCGCTCTGGAGCAAGCTGCTGCTGAAGGCGACGCGCGCCGTGCGCAGCGTGTACTGGAAGTACTTCCGATTTGGCGACTACGTCAAGCGACGCCCCGGCGGAGTGCTGCCCACCCCTCAGAACGACGCCTAAAGTGCCCGGCGCCTGATGTCTTCCCGCCGCGCACGGCAGGGGGAGTTTCCGATGTTCACCCGCTCGCTCGTCGGCCGATCCGCGCCGACGGTCGTGCTCGTCGCCACACTCCTGCTCGCGGCGTGCGGTCAGGTGTTGCCCACGCCGAGCCCTGGTGGCAGCACACTCGGGACCCGGACTCCTCCCCCCGTGATCGACAACCTGCGCGTCAGCGTGATCCAGCGCGATCTCGAGGCGCCGTGGGACATCGCCTTCGCGCCGGACGGCACGATGTTCGTCTCGGAGCGTCGGATCGGCATCAAGGTGTACGCCAGTGGCACCGAGGGGGCCGAGCTGCTGGCCAGTGCCGAGGTTCCCGACCTGCGCACGTTTGGCGAGGCGGGTGTCATGGGCGTTGCGATCGATACCGATTTCGCGTCGTTCCCGTATCTCTACGTCTGCGCCTCCCGGGACGCCGACGGGGAGACGGGGCCTGCGCCGTGGCGAAACGAGCTCCTCCGCTATCGGGTCACGGCCGAGCACCAGCTGGAGTTCGAGGGGCCTGTTTTCGACGAGCTGATCGTTGCCAACCGCCAGCACGACGGGTGCGGGGTCGAGATGGATTCCATCGGGACGCTCTGGATGTCCACCGGGGACGCCCTACGGAACGCCCTGCTCGAGTCGCAGCAGACCGATACGTTCAACGGGAAGGTTCTGCACCTGAACCGCGACGGCACCCCGGCGAGTGGCAATCCCGGCCTGCCCGGCAACGAAGGACCGACGCTGGTGTACTCGCTCGGGCATCGGAACTCCCAGGGCCTGGCGATCCACCCCGAGACGGGCGAGGTGTACGCGATCGAGCACGGCCCTCACGCCGATGACGAGATCAACC
>JAPSGM010000027.1 GCA_031177555.1 Chloroflexota bacterium | reverse complement strand
GACTTCCAGCTCGGCAGGCCCCGGTGGCGTGGCCTCCGGTTGGGGAGTGGCCTGCGGTTCGAGCGAGGCCTCCGGTTCGGACGAGGCCTCCGGTTCGGAGGAGGCGGGCCTGCCGCTTTCCCCGGAGCGCGGGTTGGGGGCCTGCGTCGCATCCGGCGCCACCGGACCGGCTGCCGGCCGCCCAGGACCGAGATGGATGGGATGCTCGGGCCCGTCCTGTGCGCGCCTCGCTCCCTCACCGCCGCGCCAGGCGGGAGGTCCCATCGCCTGCAGGGCGCGCTCCAGGCCGGCCCGGGCCGCGGGCGGTGCCTTGGCCATGACGGCCTCCATGGCGTCGATCGCGCCAAGGTTCCCGGAGACGCCCCGTGCGTGGGCGTCGCTGTCGAGCGCCATCAGGGTGGCCCGCGCATCCGTCACGCGGGCGGCCGCCTCGGACACCAGGGCCCAGTCGCCTGCCGCCGCCAGACGTTCGAGCTCTTCCACCCGCTCAGCGAGGGCGATCTCGGCCAGCTCCGCGCGCACGGAGGGCGGCGCGATGCCCATGCGGACCTCCTCCAGCTGGAGCTTCACGCCGTAGAGCGGGTCGGCCGGCAGGCTGTGCTGCGCCGCGGCACCGGCGGCGGACGCGCCCAGGGCAACGGCCAGCGACGCGTACAGGACCGACCGCCCCAGCCTGCCCATCCGCCGCCGCGGGCGCGGCTCGGCGAGAAGGCCCTCGCGCGCCGCAACGTACCGGTTCAGCACGTGGCCACGCAGCCGGCGCCGGAAGAGCGGGTCCGGCTCCACGCGGCCGACGGCACGCTCGAGGCGCAGCAGCATTGCATCGTCCAGGCGCGGCGGCAGTGCCCGAGCCCCGAGGACCCGGTCGAGCAGGCTGATCGGCATGCCGGTGCGTCTCATGGTCGGGAGCCTTTCGCGCGGCCGTCGCCGGTGAGCCGCCGGCGCAGGCTGGCGATCGCCCGGAAGGTGAGGCCGCGGATCGTGCCGGGGCGGCGTCCCATGACGCGCGCCGCCTCCTCGGCCGACAGCCCCGCCGCGAAGCGCAGCGCGATTGCCTCCTGCTGGTCGGCGGTCAGCTCGGACATGGCGGCGCGCAGCTCGCGCAGCTGCTCGCCGCGCAGGCTCAGCGCCTCGGGGCCGCCGTCGCCGTGGGTCACCAGGCGCTCCCCGTCGAGCGGCTCGTGCGGTCGCTCGCGACGGACGTGGTCGATCACCGCGTTCCTGGCAATGCGGAACGCCCACGCCTGGAACGGCCGGCCCCGGTCGCGGTAGCGCGGCAGGCTGGCCACGATCCGCTCGAAGACGACCTGGGTCAGGTCCTCGGCGTCCTCGCGGCGGCGGACCCGGATCGCCACGTAGCGGTAGATCGGTCCCACCAGGGCGTCGTACAGTCGGCCCACCGCGTCGGCATCGCCCCGCGCCGCCGCGAGGGCGAGCGTGTCCATCGCGTCGCCCCCGAGCGCCTCGACCGGCGCGACGGTGACGCCGGCGTTCGAGGTCGCCGCCGGCCTGTCGGGCATCGGCCGGCGCAACTGCGCGTCGCGAAGCGCCTCGGCCAGGAAGGCGTTCATCGGTCTCTCGCGCATCGGGCTCGGGTACCTTTCGGTCGTGTGGGCAGCCGCAACCGGGACGGCGGGCGCCAACGGTACCATCGGGGTACCACGTTCGGCCAGACCCCAGTTGCGCCGGGCGACGTCCGGAGGCCGGGCTAGATGAGCGCCAGCTCGCGGCCGACCTTCTCGAAGGCCGCCAGGCAGGTCTCGAGCTCCTCGCGCGTATGCTCGGCGGTCACGATGGTGCGCACCCGTGACCTGTCGTCCGGGACGGTCGGGAAGCCGATGCCCTGCGCAAAGACGCCCTGCTCGAACAGCCGGTCGGACAGCTTCATGGCGAGGGCGCCGCTGCCGGCGATGACCGGCGTGATCGGCGTCTCCGACTGCCCGATGTCGAAGCCCAGGCGTGCCAGCCCGGCCTTGAAGAAGCGGGTGTTCTCCCAGAGCCGCTCGATCAGGTCCGGCTCCGCCTCCAGCACGTCGATGGCGGCCAGGCAGGCGGCGGCCACGGCCGGCGGGTGCGAGGTCGAGAACAGGAACGGACGGGCCCGATGCTCCAGCACGGTACGCAGGGTGGCGCTGCCGGCGACGTAGCCGCCCAGCACGCCGATCGCCTTCGACAGCGTCCCCACCTGGACGTGGACGCGTCCGTGGAGGTCGAAATGGTCGATGCTTCCGCGCCCGTTCCGCCCCAGCACGCCCGAGGCATGGGCATCGTCCACGTACACGATCGCCTCCGCCTCCTCGGCCGCCTCGGTGATCTCGGGAAGCCTGGCGATGTCACCGTCCATGCTGAAGACGCCATCGGTGATGACCAGCACGGTCCGATCGGCTCCGCCCGGGGCGTCGCGCACTTCGCGCAGCGCGGCCCGCAGCGCGTCGACATCGGCATGGGGAAAGATCTTGCGATCCGCCTTCGTGAGGCGGATGCCGTCGATGATGCTGGCGTGGTTCAGCGCGTCGCTGACGATCACCGCGCCCTCCGGTGCCAGGATGGGGATCGCGCCGGTGTTGCAGGTGAAGCCGGATTGGAAGGTGAGGGTGGCCTCCACGTGCTTGAACCCCGCGAGCCGCGCCTCGAGCTCCTCGTGCAGGCTCATGGTGCCGGCGATGGTGCGGACCGCCCCGGATCCGGCACCGAACCTCTCGGTCGCGTCGAGCGCTGCCCGCTTCAGGCGCGGATGGGTGTTCAGGCCCAGGTAGTTGTTGCTCGACAGCGTGATGACCTCGCGGCCATCGATGACGCATCGGCTCTTCTGCTCGCTCTGCACCACCCGCAGGCGGCGAAACAGGCCCCTGGCCTTTAGCTCCTCGATCTCGCCCTCCAGAAAGGCGAGCGGTTTGCGGGCACGCGCCGTCGTCTCCATCTCGCCATTATCGGCCATCGGTTGCGGCGCCTACGGCAGCAGGACAACCTTTCCGGCGTGGCGCGACGCGATGAGCTCGAACCCGCGCTCCCAGTCGGCAAGGTCGAACCGATGGGTGATGATGGGCGACACGTCGAGGCTGCCCGACCGCAGCAGCGACTGCGTCCGCTCCCACGTGTCATAGATGCGGCGGCCGTAGATCCCGTATAGCCGCACGCCCTTCTGGATGACCAGGTCGGAGAGGTCGACGCGCACCCGGTCGCTGAAGATGCCGAGCAGGCTGATCCGGCCACCGCGCGTCACCGCCTGCAGCCCCTGGCCCAGCGCCGGCTGCGCGCCGCTCATCTCCAGCACCACCTCTACCCCGTCGCCGCCGGTCGCCGCCGAGATCCGCTCCAGCACGTCGGGGGCGGCGGCGTTCAGGACCAGGTCGGCGCCCATGGTGCGGGCCAGCTCCAGTCGATAGTCCTCGGTGTCGGTCGCCACCACCAGCGCCGCGCCGGCGGCACGCGCGATCGCCACCGAACACAGGCCGATGGGGCCGCAGCCGGTGACCAGGACGGTCCGGCCCTCGATCGGCTCGACGAACGCAGCGTGGACCGCGTTGCCCATCGGCTCCTGGAGGGCGACCACGGCCGGCTCGAGGCCGTTCGACTCGATGGCGTTGGCCTCGGGGACGACCACGTACTCGGCGAAGCCGCCGTCCACGTGCGCGCCGATCACCTTCAGGTTGCGGCACAGGTGCATGTCACCGGCGCGGCACTGGGCGCAGGTCCAATCCATGATGTGGCTCTCCACGCCCACCAGGTCCCCCTCCCGCACGCGGGTGACGCCCGCCCCACAGGCCGCGACCGTGCCGGCCAGCTCGTGGCCGAGGATGGTGGGTGGGTTCATGATCTCGGCCGCCCAGTGGTCCCAGCGGAAGAGGTGGTAGTCGGTCCCGCAGATCGAGGTGGCGGCCATCTCGAGCAGTACCTGGCCCGGGCCGGGCGTCGGGACCGGCCGCTCCACCAGCTCCAGGCCAGGACCCGGGCGCGCCTTGGCCAGCGCCCGCATCGTGCGGCTCGGGGCCGCGATCTCGGTCAACGCGGCGTCCCGGCGCTGCGCAGCTCGGCCACGCCGGCCGCGGCCGCGTGGTCATCGGTCCGTGGGATCTCGTCCACCACGGGATTCTCCAGGACGCCGATCCCCTCGATCTCGCAGCGCATGACGTCGCCATCGACCAGGTAGCGCGGGGGGTCCTGGAAGTGCCCCACGCCGGCGGGCGTGCCGGTCGCGATCAGGTCGCCCGGCTCAAGCGTGAGCGTCCGCGACACGAACGCGATCAGGGTCGGGACGTCGAAGATCATCTCGTCGGTCGTCGAGTCCTGCCAGGCTTCGCCGTTCACCGAGCTTCGCACCCGGAGGCCACGCCCCTCGCCCAGCTCGTCGCGCGTGACGACCGCCGGGCCGATTGGGGCGAACCCGTCCGAGCCCTTGGCACGCAGCCATTGGCGGTCCTCGCGCTGCAGGTCGCGCATGGTGACGTCGTTGAGGACGGTGTAGCCGAAGACCGCCTCCATCGCCTCCTCCGGGCCGATGCGTGAGGCCCTGCGACCGATGACCACGGCCAGCTCGCACTCCAGGTCCAGCTTCTCCGTCGCCCGCGGGCGCGTGACCGGGTCGCCCGGATGGCTGACCGCGTTGCCGAACTTGGCAAACAGCATCGGGTAGTCGGGGGCGGCGATGCCCTGCTCGCGGCAGTGGTCGCGGAAGTTCAGCCCGATGCAGACGATCTTCCCCGGCCGAGGCAGTGGGGCCAGGTAGCGCACGGTGGCCGGGTCCACCGCCGGTTCCCCACCGGACGGGAGAGCGGAGCGGTCGAGAAGGCGCCGCAGGTCGCCATCGGTATCGTCGATGGGCTGGATGCCGGCATCGGTGAGCACGCCCACGCGCGCGCCCGTCGCCGCGCCGTCCGGCGCGAAGGCCACCAGCTTCACGCCGGCCAGTATAGGATCGGCGTTCGTCAGTCCTCGTTGAACCAGCCCCGCGCCGACGGGCGGAGCAGCCCGACCACCAGTCCCGCGGAGACGAGCAGCCCCAGCGGAGCGGCGACGACGTACCAGCCGGTGGCCGCGGCCGGCTCCATGCGGAACAGGGCGGGCGGCAGCCCGGCCAGGATCGGCACCGCCAGCGCCGCGATGCCGACGGCGAAGCGGTGCCCGATGCGCTTGCGCTGCATGGCGACCGTGATTCCGAACAGGACGGCCGCCAGCTCGAGCATCATGAAGATCCCCAGCAGGCTGAACGGCGCTCGCTCGCTGAAGTCCACGAATCCCACGATGCGCGGCAGCAGCAGCCCGCTCAGCGCCAGCAGCCCGAACGCCCAGATGAACCACAGCCGTACCGGCCATGGGGCGGACCTCCACATGGCCCGATGCTAGCAGCCGCTCCGGCCCGCGCGATCGGCGCCGAAATGCCGCACACTCCGGGGCACATGACCGGACCGATGCGCTCGCGACACCGGGCGCGCGCGCTCGCGCATTCCGCCGCCGCCGTCGCGGTGGCGGCCATGGTCCTGGCCGGCTGCGTGATGGCGCCGTCACCATCGGCCACGCCGGATGCGACCGTCGAGGCCACGCGGCAGCCGACCCCGCAGCCCACCGCGACGGGCACCGGCCGGCCAACGGCCACGCCCGAGCCGCCGCTGTCGCTCGAACTGCCCGACGAGCGCGACCGACGGCGCGTCCAGGTGCGCGTGGCCCCCGATGTGCCGGCCAACGGGGACGGACGCCTGGTGGTGACGGTCACCAACCTCACCGATCGCCGCATCATGGAGCTCGTGCTGCGCTGGCCGACCGAGCTGCGCGAGACGCTCTTCCTGGCGCCGTTCGAGCCATCCCCGCCGCGGCGCGCCGAGGGCGGACCGCCGCTGTGGCAGGAGTGGACCAAGTGGGTCGACGGGCCCGGCGAGCGCGGCGAGCCGGCCGGCACGACGTCACTGGGCTGGGGTCCGCTGCTGCCGGGCGCCACCCTCACCATCCCCATCGTCGTGACCCGCGAGGCGCGCGGCGAGGTGGCCTTCGACCTCCAGGTGCTCGTCGACGAGGCGTTGCTCAGCCTCGACAACGGCGACCCGGCCGAGCTGCGCGTCCAGGTGTCCTGATCGGCGCGCTAGGCTGACCGCGTGCGTGCCATCCTCCCGCCCTGGATCCACGCCGACGAGGTGCTCTACGCGCGCCTGGGGGACGTGATCGACCCGGAGCGCAAGGTGCTCGCCGCCCTGGAGCGGATCGTCCCGATCTCCGGCAAGCGGATCGCGGACGTCGGCACGGGGATCGGCCATTACCCGATGCTCCTGGCGCGGCGCACCGGGCGCACCTACGGGATCGAGGCGGACGACGCGCTGCGCGACGCGGCGCGGCGGCGGGCGGCGGCCGCGCACCAGCCGAACATCAGGATCGTGGCCGGCGAGCCGGAGCGGCTGCCGCTGCGCGACGGGGCGGTGGACATCGTGCTGTCCGGCACGATCGACCCCGATGACGCGTCGCTGCCCGCCATCCGCGAGGCCCTGCGCGTGCTGCGTCCCGACGGGCGGCTGGTGGTGCTCGGCTACTACGGCCGCGACGATCTGGCCAGCCTGCTGGAGCCCGAGGTGGTGGCCCACGCGCTGGAGGCCACGCAGCGGCGTACGGGCTGGTGGCTGCGCAACGGGTTCAAGATCAAGGTCGTCCACACCCGGCTGGACGTCTCGGATCGCGAGACGGCGCTGGATCTCCTGCCGCGGCTGTACGGCGATCGCGGCCGCGCGTTCCTGATGGAACCGCACCCCGGAAGCCTCGCCCTGAAGCTCGGGCTGTATCACCGCGCCCGCGATTGATTCCAGCGCTCCCGAGCGCGGGCAGATCGCAGAACCGTGCCGGAACGCGCCGGAACGTGCTGATTCCGTGCAGAATCCTCTTGCAGGGCCGAAACGCGCGACCTATGATTTCGGTCGCCGAGGGCCAGGCTCTTCTCCCCCCGGAGCCTGGCCTTCGGCCTGCCTGCCGGCCGGTGCGATAATGGCCAGCGACCCTTTCGTCATCTCACCGCGCGCCCCCATGGCGCGCCGCGAGAGCACGCTCGGAGGCATTGCGCCGATGGCCACCACCACGCCACGCATGAAGATCACCTACGCCACCCTCTCGGCGGACAACGAGGAGCTGCAGTCTGCCTTCGACGCGGCCGTCGAGCGGGCCCGCGGCGAGCTCGGCAAGGCGTACCCGATGATCATCGGCGACGAGGAGCGTCACCGCGACGAGACCTTCGAGGACCGATCCCCGATCGATCGCGACATCGTCGTCTCTCGCTTCCCGGTCGGCACGCGGCAGGACGTCCGGGACGCGGTCGCCGCCGCGCGCGAGGCCTTCCCGTCCTGGCGCGACCTCGGCTGGCGCAGGCGGATCGAGCTCATGCGCCGCGCCGCCGACCTGATCAGCGAGCGGCAGTTCGATCACGCCGCGCAAATGTCCTTCGAGGTCGGCAAGAACCGCCTGGAGGCGCTGGGCGATGTCGAGGAGACGGCCGACCTGCTCCGCTACTACTCGGACGAGATGGAGCGCAACGAGGGCTTCTCCCGCCCGATGGGCTCGCTCTCGCCGACCGAGAAGACGCGATCGGTCCTGAAGCCGCACGGCGTGTGGGCCGTCATCAGCCCCTTCAACTTCCCCATGGCGCTGGCCGGCGGCCCCGCCGCCGGCGCGATGATCGCCGGCAACACGGTGGTCCTGAAGCCGAGCTCCGACGCTCCACTGATGGCCTACCGGTTCGGAGAGGCGCTGCGCGACGCCGGCGTCCCGGCCGGCGTGTTCAATCTGGTCACCGGCCCGGGCGAAACGGTCGGCGCCGAGCTACAGGAGAACCCGGGCATCGACGGGATGGTCTTCACCGGCTCGTACGAGGTCGGGATGAAGCTGTACACCGGCTTCACCCGCGACTACCCGCGGCCGATCATCACCGAGATGGGCGGCAAGAACCCGGCCATCGTGACCGCCAACGCCGACCTTGACGAGGCTGCCGAGGGCGTGATGCGCTCGGCCTTCGGCTTCGACGGGCAGAAGTGCAGCGCCAATAGCCGCGTCTATGTCGAGCGCGGCGTGGCCCACGAGTTCGTGGACCGGCTGGTGGAGCGCGCCCGGTCCATCAGCGTCGGCGACCCCACGCGGCGCGACAGCTGGATGGGCCCGGTCATCAACGAGGGCGCCCTGCGCAAGTTCACCGATGCCGTCGACGAGGCGCGGCGCGACGGCGGCGCCATCGAGGCCGGTGGCGAGGTGCTGCGCGACGACGATACCGGCCGCGGCTACTTCCCCACGCCGACGGTGGTGACCGGCCTGCCGTTGGAGCATCGGCTCTTTCGCGACGAGCTGTTCGTCCCGTTCCTGGTCGTCGGAGAGGTCGATTCTCTCGACGAGGCGCTGCGCCATGCCAACGCCACCCCCTACGGGCTGACGGCCGGCATCTTCAGCCGCGACCAGTCGGAGGTCCAGCGCTTCCTGGACACGATCCAGGCCGGCGTGGTGTACGTGAACCGGCGCGCCGGGGCCACGACGGGAGCCTGGCCGGGCATCCAGAGCTTCGGCGGCTGGAAGGGCTCCGGCTCATCGGGCAAGAGCGGCCTGGGCCCGTACTACGTCCAGCAGTTCATGCGCGAGCAGTCGCAGACCGTCATAGGCGACGAGACCGGCAGCGACGGTGAGTGACGGGGACGGGAGCCCGGTCAACGGGCGCGGCCGCCCGGAGGAGCTGCGCTCGCTGGTCGAGCTAGACGAGATCGACCCGGTCGTCGATTCGAGCGGCTGGTTCGGCGTGCAGCTGCGCTACGCCTACCTGGTCGGCGAGGCCGAGGCGCCGGTGATGGTCGAGGACCGGGTGGTCCTGGTCGACGGCGACGACGAGGAGGCGGCCCTTGGGCGCGCCATCGAGATCGCCGAGGAGTACGAGGACGAGTTCGAGACCGAGGCGGGCGAGGACGGCCAGATCCGGTTCGAGGGGATCGTGGCCATCAAGGAGCTGGACGACCCGCCCGCGGCGGGCACCGAGGTATGGCACGAGTTCATGGCGCCTCCCGGCATCGAGACCGATGCCGACGGCGAGCCGCTGCCCGCCCTGCGCCCGCTGGAGATGGCCTTTCCACGCGCTCACGAGGAGTGAGCGGCTGGCGATCGCTGGCGTTCGGCGTGGCCCGGCCGCTGCTCTTCCGCTTCGACTCGGAGCGCATCCACCGCCTCACTCTGGACGCGCTGCGCATCGCCGGGGAAAACCAGCTCGGCCGGTGGGCGCTTCGCCTGGCGAGTGACGTCCCGCGGCGGCCCGCTCCCTGGGCGGACCTGCTGGGACTCCGCTTCCGCAACCGCATCGGGCTGGCAGCCGGCTGGGACAAGGACGCGTCCGCGCTGCGCGGCTGGGAGGCGCTGGGCTTCGGCTTCGTCGAGGTGGGCACCGTCACGCCCGAGCCGCAGCCGGGCAATCCGAGGCCGCGCCTCTTCCGCCTGGTGGAGGACGAAGCGCTGGTCAACCGCATGGGATTCAACAACGGCGGGGCGGTGGCCCTGGCCCGCCGGATCATGCTGGCGCGGCGCCACCTGCCGCGCGACTTCGTGGTGGGCGTCAACATCGGTCGCGGACGCGCCACGCCGACGGAGCGCACCGTGGACGACTACGTCGCCGCCGCGCGTGTCTTGGCCCCGGTGGCCGATTACCTGGCCATCAACGTCTCGTCGCCGAACACGCCCGGCCTGCGGGATCTCCAGCAGCCCGAGCGGCTGCTGGAGATCGTGGCGGCCCTGGCGCAGGCCGGCGAGCCGGCCGGCCCCGCGCGCCCTCTGCTGGTGAAGCTGAGCCCGGACCTGGAGCGGGGCCAGGCGGACACCCTCCTTCCCGCCCTGGTCGAGGCCGGGGTGGCGGGCCTCGTCATGGGCAACACCACCACCCGCCGCGACGGGCTCCGCTCCGCGGAGGCCACCGAGGACGGCGGCCTGTCCGGCGCGCCGCTGCTGCCCCGGACGCTGGCATCGGTACGCCATGCGCGCGACCTGCTCGGCGCCGGGCCGGTCATCGTCGCCTGCGGCGGCGTGGCGGGAGCGGACGACGTGGCGGCCACGTACGAGTCGGGGGCCGACCTGGTCCAGGTCTGGACCGGCCTGGTGTACCGCGGGCCGGGGCTCATCGGCGAGGCGGCCAGGGTGACGCACATCGGCTGAGGCGGCTGGTACCATCCGGGTCCATCTAGCCAAGGGCGCGGGCAGGACGCGCCACTGCGCTCCGGAGATCTCGATCATGAACGTCGAGACCACGTCCTCCGCCGCGGCTGCCCGCCCAACGGAGCCGCGCATCCGCACAGAGCTGCCCGGACCCCGCGCCCAGGCCCTGATCGCCCGCGACGAGGCGGTCGGCAGCCCCAGCCTCACCCGCGCCTACCCGCTCGTCGCTGAGTCGGCCGACGGCATCTGGGTCACCGATGTCGATGGCAACGTCTTCTGCGATTTTGCCGCGGGCATTGCCGTGGCCAGCACCGGCCACGCCCACCCGCGCGTCGTGGCCGCCATCCGGGAGCAGGCCGGGCGCCTGATCCACATCGCCGCCACCGACTTCTACGAGCCGCGTTACCTCGAGTTCAATGAGCGCCTGGCGGCCATCGCCCCGTTCGAGGAGACGGCGCGGGTCTTCCTGACCAATTCCGGCACGGAGGCGGTCGAGGGCGCCGTCAAGCTGGCGCGCCACCACACCCGTCGGCCCGCCATCATCGCCTTCGAGGGCGCGTTCCACGGCCGTACCCTGGGCGCACTGTCGCTCACCAGCTCCAAGCTCAAGCAGCGAGCCGGTTTCGGACCGCTGCTGCCCATGGTGTTCCACGCGCCGTACCCGCGCGTCCGCGCCTGGCGCGAGGGCTCCGGGGGCGATGGCACCGCCGAGCTGGAGGTCCTGCGACGCTCGATCCTGGGGCGGCTCGTGGCACCTGCCGACGTGGCCGCCATCGTGGTCGAGCCGGTGCAGGGCGAGGGCGGCTACTTCCCGGCGCCGGCCGCGTTCCTGCGCGGGCTGCGCGACATCTGCGACGAGCACGGCATCCTGCTCATCGCGGACGAGATCCAGTCCGGCATGGGCCGCACGGGCAAGTGGTGGGCGATGGAGCACGTCGGCGTGGAACCGGACCTCGTCACCACGGCCAAGGGAATCGCGTCGGGCATGCCCATCGGCGCGTTCATCGCCCGCGAATCGGTCTGGACCTGGCCGCCGGGCGCGCACGGCTCGACGTTCGCCGGCAACCCGGTCTGCGCCGCCGCCGGCCTGGCCACGCTGGAGCTCATCGAGGACGGGCTCATGGCCAATGCAACGACAATGGGCGACCGGCTGCGCTCGGCGCTCGAGGCGGTGGCCTCGGACGCCCACGCCGTGCGCGACGTGCGGGGCATCGGGCTCATGGTCGGCGTGGAGTTCCACACGCACGAGCAGGCCAACGCCGTGGAGCGCGCCGCGTTCGAGCGCGGCCTGTTGGTGCTGGAGTGCGGCGAGTCGACGCTGAGGCTCTGCCCGCCGCTCGTGGTCGACGCCGCTGCGGTGGACCTGGCTGCGCGGCTGTTCGGCGAGGCGCTGGAAGCTGCGCGGTACCCCGAGCCGGGCCCGGCGGAGGTCGGCGGCTAGGTCTTCAGCTCAGCAGGTCGCTCAGCGAAGTCAGCGTAAATCCCCGCTCGCGCAGGCCGGGGACCATGATCCGCAGCGCCTCGAGCGTCTCGTAGCCGCCCAGGTGCATGAGCACGTTCGAACCGCCCTCGGCGCTGGTGATCACCTTCGCCGCGATCTGCTGGGGAGTGGGGCCGCCATCGCTGATCGGCTTCCAGTCGATGGTGTCGATGTCCCACATGAACGTCTTGGTGTACCCCGCCGATGCCGCCGCCGAGACCACCGCACCGTTGACCGACCCGTACGGCGGTCGCCAGTAGGGCTGCGGGTTCTGGCCGCTCAGCTGGCGCAGGATGGCCTGTGCATCGGTCAGCTGGCGGCGGATGAACTCGGCCGTCGGCGGGACTCCCTTGCACGGCGCCTCGCTCGGTGAGCCGCCGCCTCCCCGCACGAGATCGCAGTGGTGCATGGTGTGGTTCCCGATCTCGAACAGCTCGGGGTGCGCGCGCACGATGCCCATGATCTCGCGCCCCTGCGGCGTCTGTGCCATGGCCCCGGTCGGGAACAGGGTGGCGCAGACCCTGTGCTGGATGAGGAAGTTCAGGATGTCCACGCCCGGGTCGAGGCGGCCGCCCATGTCGAACGTGAGCGCCACGCCGCGACCCGCGCCGGGCACCACGTGGAAGGTCTGCGGGTCTCCGGCCGGGACGCGATTGCCCGCTCGGCATCCGGAGCTCACCGGCGGCGGGGTCGGCGCCGGCGTCGCCCGCTGCCTCGGGGACGAGCTGGCCCGGGGCGTCGCTCCTGGGTCGCCGGCCACGACCAGGACCCAACCCGCCTGCAGGTTGTTCGGGTCGTCGGCCAGGCTGGCGTAGCGGTCCGCGTTCCACGCCTGGAGCTGCCCGACGGTGGCGCCCCAGGCGCGCGCGATCGAGAACAGGGTGTCGCCCGGCACCACGGTATAGGTGGTGACGTCCGCGCTGGCCGAAGGCTGCGGCATGGCGCTCCCCCGGCCGCCGCCGCTGGCCGGGGCGGAGGCGGAGGCTGCCACCGAGGGGCTGGCGCTGCCGGACGCCGACGGCGACGGCAGGTCGCCACAGGCGGCCAGCGCGACGGCCAGGATCGTGAGGACCGCGGCGAGGCGGCCCGGCGGGATCGGCATGCTCGGGAGCGGGCTCCTAGTTCGGGTGGAAGTGCAGGTCGCCGGTGCTCACCGGTGGCATGGCGCCCTCGGCGAGCAGACGAGCCTCGCGCCGCAGCAGCTGCAGCTCGGCCTCCAGGCGGCTCACCGCGTCCGGTGTCTCCAGCAGCTCCTGCTTGCGGATCAGCTCGATCTGCAGCACGCCGGCCACGGCGTAGCTGGCCGCAAGCGGCTCATCGGGCAGGCGTATCGGCTTGAGGACCTCGTCGAGCGAAGCCGCCACGTCGGTGATCTCCCTGGATTCTGCCCCGATGGACGCAGCGGAGGCCACGAATCGTTTCACCGTCTGGAGGTAGGCGTCCAGCGCAACCTGGACCATGGGCAGCAGCTCCCGCGCTCGGGAAGGGTCGCCCTCCTGCTCGGGGAGCACCTCCGCCTCGACCACGGCGTACTCACCGCTGCGGTCGATGGCTCCCAGCGCCAGGCGCGACTCCCCCACCCCCAGCATGCCCCAGCGGCCGTCGTCGAAGCGGTCGGCCGTGCGCACGTCGACCATGGTGCCGATGGGCCGGACGCTGGCCGGCGACTCGCCGACCTCGGGCCCGCCGGTGATCATGCTCACCGCGAAGCGGCCG
>JAPSGM010000026.1 GCA_031177555.1 Chloroflexota bacterium | reverse complement strand
AGGCGGCGGCTCACGTCCGCCACGGCCCGCGCGTCGACCTCGCCCTCGTACGGGCAGCCGAAGGCGGTGCTGACGTAGGCCCGCAGCCACCAGCCACGACGCCGCGCCTCCTGCGCGATCGGCGCGAAGGCGGCCAGCGACTCCTCGATCCCCATCCCGATGTTGTGGCGCACGTACGACTCGGTCGCGGCGGTGAACAGGCAGACGGCATCGGCCCCTGCGGCGATCGCCCGCTCCAGCCCGCGCCGGTTGGGCACCAGCACCGGGTAGCGCACGCCCGGCCGGCGCTCGAGCCGGGCCATCACCTCGTCGGCATCGGCCAGCTGCGGGATGGCGCGCGGCGACACGAAGGAGGTGGCCTCGATCTCGCGCAGGCCGGCATCGGCCAGGAGGCCCAGCAGGCGCAGCTTGTCGTCGGTCGAGAGCGTGGCCGCCTCGGCCTGCAGGCCGTCGCGCGGGCCAACCTCGTAGATCCGCACGTCGACGGCGGTCATGGCGCGCCCATCCTAGCCATCCCGGCCCGAGACCTCCGCCAGCACGTCCCCGCGCTGCACCTGCTGTCCCTCGGCCACGGCCAGCCGCGTCAGCGTCCCGGCCAGCGGCGCCACCACCGCATGCTCCATCTTCATGGCCTCCAGCACGACGACGGGCTGATGGGCCTGGACCGATGCGCCCTCCGCGGCGCGGACGGCAATGACGCGTCCCGGCATGGGTGCCGTCAGGACGGCACGATCGGCCGCCTGGCCCGATGCGTGCCGCACCGCCTCCTCCACCGTCGGCGGTGGCGCCAGGCGGAACTCCAGCGACTGGCCCTCCACGTCGACGAAGGCCGTGGCGGTCGCCGCGTCCACGGCGGCCTCCGCCGCGGTGGATCCGGCGTTCGGCAGCTGGACGGACCTCCGGTCCTCGCCATGGGCCAGGCGGACCGCCGGCGGCAGGTTGGGCTGCCACCCGCCGCCCCACGGCCCGCCCGGCAGCCTGCCGGCGCCGGCGAGGGCGGCGGCCGCCGCTCGCCACGCCCCTTGGTCCGGCGCCGGCGGATCGGGCAGCACCAGGGACTCGACCGTGTCGGTCCGCACCTGGCCGTCGCGCATCGCCGGGTGCGCCGCCAGCCAGCGCAGGAAGCGCAGGTTGCTGCGCACGCCGAGGACCTGTGTGCTGGCCAGCGCCTCGCGCAGGCGTTCCAGCGCCGCCGCGCGGTCGGGACCGTGGGCGATGAGCTTGGCGAGCATCGGGTCGTAGCGGTCGGTGACCTCGTCGCCCTCCTCCACGCCGGCGTCGACCCGCACGCCGGACGGCCAGCGCAGCCGGGCGATGCGCCCCGTCGCTGGCAGGAACCCGGCATCCGGGTCCTCGGCGTACAGGCGCGCCTCGATGGCATGGCCCGAGAGCCGCACCTCCGCCTGGCCGAAGCCGAGCGGCTCGCCGGCGGCGATGCGCAGCTGGTCGGCCACCAGATCGCGGCCGGTCACGGCCTCGGTGACGGGATGCTCGACCTGCAGGCGCGTGTTCATCTCCAGGAAATAGAACGCGCCCTCGTTGGCGAGCAGGAACTCGACCGTGCCCGCACCGACGTAGCCCACAGCGGCGGCGACGGCGAGCGCCGCGGCCCCCATCCGCTCGCGCAGCTCCGGCGTGGCCGCCGGCGCCGGCGCCTCCTCCACGATCTTCTGGCGCCGGCGCTGCGCCGAGCAGTCCCGCTCGCCCACGTAGACGCCGTGGCCGTGGGCGTCGAACAGGACCTGCACCTCCACGTGCCGCGGGCCGTCCAGCAGCCGCTCCAGGACCAGGCGCTCGTCGCCGAAGGCGCGGACGGCCTCGCGGCGAGCGGCCGCCAGCGCGTCGGGCAGCTCCTCCGGCCGGCGCACGGTGCGCATCCCCTTGCCGCCGCCGCCGGTCGCGGGCTTGACCAGCAGCGGGAGGCCGATGCGCGCCGCCTCGGCCACCAGGCGTGCCTCGCCCTGGTCGTCGCCGTCGTAGCCGGCCAGCACGGGGACCCCGTGCTCGGCCGCCGCCCGGCGGGCCGCGGCCTTGTCCCCCATGGCCGCGATGGCTTGCGCCGGCGGCCCCACCCAGGTCAGGCCGGCGGCCTGCACTGCCCGGGCGAAGCCGGCGTTCTCGGAGAGGAAACCGTACCCGGGGTGGACGGCGTCGGCGCCGGCGCGTCGCGCGGCATCCAGGATCGCCTCGCCGTCGAGGTAGGCCGGCACCGTCAGCCAGCGGTCGACGCCGGGCGGCGGCCGGTCTCCCTCGGCCACGACGCCGACCACCCCGATGCCCAGCCGCCTGGCCGTCCGTGCCACGCGCGCCACGATCTCGCCGCGGTTCGCCACGAGCAGACTGCGAATGGCGCCCGCGGCAGCCGCGCGGGCGTCTGGTTCAGAGGCCTCCGTGACGGAAGCGAGCCACGAGCGCGGCACGCGGACGCGCCCACCCACGCGGAGGGCGCGCAGGCGGCCGTCGGCCACCCAGCGCTGGACGGTGCGTACCGTGACGCCCAGCTCCTCGGCCACCTGGCGGGGCGTCAGGCTCTCGTCCGTCACGTCGCGATTGTCGCATCAGTCGCCGCCCCGCTCCGTGGGGCCATCCACCGGCCGATCATGAAGCGGCGCTTCCGGCGGCCGCCTCGTCGCATCCGCTACTCGGCCGGCCCCTCACTCCAACTCGGCCGACGCTTGTCCAGGAAAGCGCCGAGCCCCTCCTGCCCCTCGGCCGACACGCGCTGGCGCGCCGCGGCGTCCAGGGCCCGCGCTGCGAAGTCGGCATGGCCCAGGGAGCGGCGGGCCCGGACCAGGGCCTTCGCCTCGCGCACCGCCCTGGGCCCGGAGGTCAGCAGCTCGCCCAGCACGGCCTCGACCCGCGCGTCGAGCGCCGCCTCGTCGGCCACGACCTCGTGCACCAGGCCCATGCGCAGGGCGCGCCCGGCGTCGAAGCGCTCGCCGGTCATGAACAGCGCGCGCGCGTGGCCATCCCCGATGCGGGCCAGCACGAACGGGCTGATGATGGCCGGCAGGATGCCGAGCTTCGCCTCGGTGAAGCCGAAGCGCGTGTCGGCCGTGGCCAGCACCACGTCCGCCACGCAGCACAGGCCCATGCCGCCGCCCAGTGCCGCGCCGTGGACCCGGGCGACCACCGGGGCCGGGCACTCGTCGATGGCGGTCAGCATGGCCTGCAGCCGCCCCGCGTCGGCGCGATTCTCCTCGAGCGAGAGAGCCATGGCCTGCCGCTGCCAGCCGATGTCGGCGCCTGCCGAGAACGCCTTCCCCTCCCCCGCCAGCAGCACCGCCCGCAGTCGCTCCGGCGGCTCCCCGGCCAGCCGGCCGAAGGCGTCATGGAGCACGGCGATCAGCTCGGCGTTGAAGGCGTTGCGCACCTCCGGCCGGGTGAGCGTCACCCGCGCCAGGGCTCCGCCCGGGCCGGTGCGCTCGACCCGGAGCAGGCCGGTCACGAGCGGCGCCGGTAGAAGGGCTCGGCCACGGCCCGGACGGACCCGAGCAGCGGCTCCTCCAGCCACACCACGTCGGTCCCGTCGGGGACGTCGACCGTCGCGCTGGCCCCCTCGGTGCCCAGCAGGCCCAGCATCAGCCGCCGGCGCCCGTCGCTCTCCGACTCGACCAGCCACGCGGCGTCGACATCGGTCCCGCGCAGGGACTCGGCCAGTGAGGCCTCCAGCGGGAGGGCATCGGTGCCGGGGAGGCGGAGGCGGACGGAGCGGCCGGGTGGGATGTCGAAGATCGGCTCGTCGCTGCCGGGCAGGCGGCCGGCGGCCAGCGCGGCGAGCTCATCGGGCTCGAAGCGGTAGGGAATCGGGCCGGCCGGGTCCATGATCGCGGGCGCGTTGGCGGCCGCCATGTTGGCCACCGCGATGCGGGCGGGCAGTGGCAGGGTGGCCGTCCCCGCCGGGGCCCAGGCGGAGAGCGCGGCGTACGAGGCGAAGCAGACGCTGATGGGCTGCCCGTCCGCATCGGCGGCCAGCAGCACGCTGATCTCCACCTCCGCGTCGTCGTTGACCGCGCTGGCGAGTGCGTCCTTTGCCTCCTCGCCGTGCTCCGGGGGCACGGGCAGCAGGAGGATGCCGCTCATCAGCGCCCGGTAGAAGCTGCCCTGGGACGTGCCGCCGGCCTCGCCCCGTTGCTCCGCGTCGCGCGCGGCGAGCATGGCCTCGAACAGGTTCGCCGCCGACTCCTCCAGCGTGCCCGACGGCGTGCCGCGGTCGTGCGAGCCGGGTGCCGGCCGGTCCAGGGTCATCGATCGCAGCCTACCACCGCCGGCGCTAGCATCTGTCCCATGCTGCGCGGCATCGATCACCTCGTCATCGCCGTGCCCGACCTGGACGCCGCGGCGACCGAGCTGACCGAGTCGCTGGGCCTGGCCTTCACCGCCGGCGGGCGGCACCCGGATGCCGGGACCGCGAACCGGATCGCCTTCCTGGGCGAGCCGTACCTGGAGCTCATCGCCGTCGAGGACCAGGACCTTGCCTGGCAGCGGCCGATCGGCGCGGCCGCGCTGCGGGCCCTCGAGCGCGGCGGCGGCCTGGCGACGTACGCCCTGATGGACGATGCCGTGGAGGTGACCGCGGCCGAGCTGCGGGCCAACGACAGCGCCATCGGGCCGGCAACGCACGGCTCGCGGGAGCGTCCGGACGGGGAGAGGGTCGAGTGGTGGACGGCCACGTTCCAGCGGCTGGGTCCCGACGCGCCGCCCTTCCTCGTCCGGCACGCATACACCGGCGCCGAGTGGAGTTTCGCGGCGCTCGCCGAGCGCAGGGCCTACCGCCACCCCATCGGCTCGCCGGTGGAGCTTGTGCGGCTGGACGTCGCGACGCCGGACCCGCCTGCGCTGGCCGCCGAGTACTTCGCCCAGCTGGGCGTGGAGTTCTGGTCGGTGTCCGACCTGGCCGTCGCCTGGGTGGGCTCGCACACCATCCGGCTGTTGCCCACCCACGACATGCCGGTCGCGACGGCCGTCGTCCTGGGCGCGGAGGTCGCGGAGCCGCGCAGCGTGGACGCGCTGGGCATCCGCTTCCACGTGGAGGCCGGCGGGGCGGAGGCCGAGGTCGGCTAGGGGCTGGGCTGCGGTCGCATCGCGATCGGTTTCGTCGGAGTTACAGCCAGTGGCTGGCCGACCGCACCAGGGAGCCCACAGGCTGCCGACCCTACATGCGGAACACGCCGAAGCTCGTTGCGAGGATCGGCGCGTTGAGCGCCGCCGACAGGCCCAGGGCCAGCACCCGGCGCGTGTCCGCGGGATCGATCACCCCGTCGTCCCACAGCCGCGCCGTCGAGTGGTAGGGCGAGCCCTCGCGCTCGTACTTGTCCAGGATCGGGGCCTCGAAGGCGTCGCGGTCGGCATCGGTCTCGAAGCCACCCCGGACGGTGGACAGCACCCGTGCCGCCTGAGGCCCGCCCATGACGCTGATGCGGGCGTTCGGCCACATCCACAGGAAGCGCGGCGAGTACGCGCGCCCTGCCATGCCGTAGTTCCCCGCGCCGAAGCTGCCGCCGATGATGACCGTCAGCTTGGGTACCGACGTGGTCGCCACCGCCGTCACCAGCTTGGCGCCGTCCTTGGCGATGCCGCCGGCCTCGTACTCGCGGCCGACCATGAAGCCGGTGATGTTCTGCAGGAAGACGAGCGGGATGCGGCGCTGGCTTGCCAGCTCCACGAAGTGGGCACCCTTCAGCGACGAGCTGCTGAACAGGATGCCGTTGTTGGCCACGATGCCGACCGGGTAGCCCTCGATCCGCGCCCATCCGCACACCAGCGTCTCGCCGTAGCGCTCCTTGAACTCTGCGAACTCGCTGCCGTCCACGATGCGCGCGATCACCTCGTGCACGTCGTAGGCCTGCCGCGCATCGGCCGGGATCACGCCGTACAGCTCCTCTTGGCTGACCGATGGCTCCGCCGGCTCCGCCCGCTCCCAGGGCGGCACCGGCCGGCGCCTGCCCAGGCTGGCCACGATCTGGCGCCCGATGGCGATGGCGTGCTCGTCGTCCAGCGCGTAGTGGTCGGCCACGCCGCTCGTCGCTGTGTGGACCTCCGCGCCGCCCAGCTCCTCGGCGCTGACCTCCTCCCCGGTGGCCGCCTTCACCAGCGGCGGGCCGCCCAGGAAGATGGTGCCGGTGCCCTTGACGATCACCGTCTCGTCGCTCATGGCCGGCACGTAGGCCCCGCCGGCGGTGGAGCTGCCCATCACCAGGGCGATCTGCGGGATGCCCGCCGCCGACATGCGGGCCTGGTTGTAGAAGATCCGGCCGAAGTGGTCGCGGTCCGGGAAGACCTCGTCCTGCAGTGGCAGGTACGCCCCGCCGGAGTCCACCAGGTAGACGCATGGCAGCCGGTTCTGCTCCGCGATCTCCTGTGCGCGCAGGTGCTTCTTGACGGTGACCGGGTAGTAGGTGCCACCCTTGACGGTGGCGTCGTTGGCCACGATGGCGCACTCGACGCTCTCCACCCGCCCGATGCCGGTCACGATTCCCGCTCCCGGGGCCTCATCGTCGTACAGGCCCTCGGCGGCGAGCGGCGAGAGCTCCAGGAAGGCGCTCCCCGGATCCAGCAGCATCCCGATCCGCTCGCGCACCGGCAGCTTGCCCCGCTCCCGGTGCCGGGCGATGGAGCGCTCGTCGCCGCCCGCGCCGTGCTCCGCGACGCGCGCGGTGCGTGCCCGCAGGTCGTCCACCAGGCCGCGCATGGCCGTGGCGTTGGCTGCGAACGCCTCCGAGGCGGGGTCGATGCTGGAGCGGAGCCGCATCATCGGCCCGATTATGAGGTTCGGCGCGGCCGGGAGGCGTGGAACCGTCGAGCCGTGGAGCCGTCGACCCGTCAAGCCAGCTGCTGGCGCTATGTCGGACGAATGACCCCTCGAGCGGGCTGCCGCGACCCATTCCTCTCCGTTCCGGGTCATCGCCTGCCGATTCTCGCGGCGTTCCGCGGAGATCGTCGGAGTTACCGCCAGTGGCTGGCGAGCCTGCCGCGCTACCATGGGAATCGTCGGAGTTACCACCAGTGGCTGGCGGAATCCCTGGAACTACCCCCTAGGCCAGGGTCACCAGCGGCTGGACCAGGGTGACGTGCGCGGTGTTGACGATCACGACGCTGACCACGTGCTCGAACGGCGGCTCGCCGTTGTGCAGGATGTACGACTCGGTGAGCGGCAGGAACTGGGGCGCCAGGCGCAGGTAGTCCACGCCCAGCTCCGCGGCCGAAGGCAGATGCAGGTTGCCCGTCACGCTGAACGGGCCGGCGGACAGTGCCACCCGGCGCAGCTTGCGGTGGAGGCGCAGCTGGCGGCTGGCGCGCCACTCCGGCGGCATGGCCAGGATGACCTGCTCGGTGTGCAGCGTGTGCCACTCGCCGTTCGTGTCCAGATCGGCGCTCGGGCGCGCTCCTGCGCCGGTGGGTGCGTCGGACGCGCCGGGCTCGGCGGCAGACGCTATCGGCTCCTCGATGGGACCCGGGCTGGGCCGCCACAGCCGCAGCTCGGCGTCCTCGTTGAGGAGGTCGGTCACGCGCCGGCCGTTCGCCGCGATCCAGCCGACGATGCGCGCATCGGCGGTGTACAGCTCGATCGGCGCCAGGTCGGCCGCCAGCGCGACCGCGGAGGTGCCGGAGGTGCTCGTCGCGCCGGTCCCCCGGCGCCAGTTCCAGAAGGTCACGTCACAACCCCGTTCGGCCGCGCGGGCATCGGACGCGGCTCGTGGCCGCAACACTAGGGCCCGGTCGCGGCCCGACCAAGGGGCCGACAGTACTAGCGAGGGCCGTTGCCAGGGCGCAACTCCCATAGGACCCTGCCTCTTCCCAAACGGGCCGGCGCGACGTATAACTCCCGCGTGAGCCGACCGCTTCGCATCCTCCTCGCCGCGGGCGCCCTGGTCCTCGTGGTCGCGGCCAGCGTGCTGGCCGCTCCGTCCGACCGCGGCCGTGATCGGATGGCGCCTGTGGCGGCGTCCCACCAGCCCTCTCCCGGCCAGGGCGAGACGGCCGACGAGGGCCCGCCCTCGGCGGAGCTGCTCGACCGCCTGGTCACGCGGCTTGGCGAAGCCGGCGTGAACACCGATGCCGGAACCATCGAGGCATTGGCCGCCGATCACGGAGTTGGCGGAGCCGTCCGGCTGCTGGTCTGGTCGCAGCAGTCCGGAATCTCGACCGGCGATTTGGCGGGCATGCTCGATCCCGATGCCGGCATCGGCTGGGGCGAGATCGCCAGGCAGCTCAACGCGGACAACGACGCCCTGTCACTGCATCCCGGCATCGGATCGGTCATGGGCAACGCCGGCGGGAACGGGCAGGGCCTCGGACGAGCGAACGCGCCGGGCCAGCAGAAGCAGGGGGAGTAGCGCGACGGCGGGACCGCGACCGCGGGTCTCTCCGCGACTGAATTGGGCCCAGCTAGTCCGCGGGTGATCCTTATCCGTCGTCTCGCCCCGATTTCGGCCTAGGTAGTCCGCGGGCACTGTTCGCGCCGATGTGAGCCGTCCGCCGCCCGCACCGACATCGGATCCTCGCTCGAACGACACCCCGATGCCGCTGCGATGCGCCTCATTCCGGCGCTAACAGTCCGGACGTGACCATCTGGGTGGAAGTCGTGGCCGTGCGCCGAGGGCCATGGCACGGCAGACTGTGCGCGTGACCGATCCCACCACCACCGCGTCCGCGAGCTCCCTCGTCGCCGGTGACGCCCCCGCCGGGATGCCCGAGCCGACGCTGGCGCCGCCGCAGATGGCCCGCACCGGCGACCCGTTCGCGCGGCTGCGCCTCCTGCACTTCCTCTCGCGCCTGCGCCGCAACAGTACCCACCAGGTCCGCGACGTGACGACCGCCCTCAACGCCGCCTTCCTGGACTGGTCGTTCAGCGAGAGGGTGGTGCTGGCCGAGCTGGTCCAGCTGCAGGCCAACTGGGCCATCAGCTTCCACGGGGACGACCGCATCGTGCTAGACCGCAATGAGCGCGGCCACACCCTGCTGATCGTGGACTCCACCAAGATGACATCGTTCCTGGTGGCCGAGGGGCGGCGCGCCCAGGAGGCCGCCGAGGAGGAGCTCCGCCGCTTCACGCTGGGCGACGGCATCAGCCCCGACAACTGAGGCTGGCCCACCGCGCATCGGCGAGCGGCGTCAGCCCCGAAGCTCCTCCAGCTTGTCATCCCGCCCGATGAGGATCAGCTCGTCCCCCTCCGCCACCTTCTCCTCCCGCGCCGGGTTGATGAACACGTTCTGGCCGCGCCGCAGAGCGATCGGCGTCACGCCCATCCGGTTCTTGAGGTCCAGCTCGCCCAGCGACTTGCCCACGAACGAGGCCGGCGGGCGGACCTTCTCGATCCCGAAGCTGGGGCCCACGTCCAGGTAGTCGATCACGTTCGGCACGCTGAACGAGTGGGCCAGCCGGGCGCCGGTCTCCTGCTCCGGCAGGATCACCCTGTCGGCGCCGACACGGGTCAGGATCTCGGCGTGCAGCCGGTCACCCGCCTTCGCGATCACGTTCCGCACGCCCAGCCGCTTGAGCACCATGGTGGCGAAGATCGAGGGCTCGGCCTTGCTGCTGATGGCCACGATGGCGGTGTGGAACTGGCCCGCCCCCACGCTGCGCAGCGCCTCCTCGTCCGAGGCGTCCGCCTGGACCGCGTGGGTGACGTCGCGGGCGAGATCGTTGACCGCCTGCTCGCTGGCGTCGATGGCCAGCACCTCGTGCCCCAGCCGCTCCAGCTCCCGGGCCACCGCCGACCCGAACCGCCCGAGCCCGATGACCAGCACCTGTTGACGCGCCACGTTCCAGGTCGCTCCTTCCTAGCCGATGCGGACCGTCTCGACCGCAGGCCGATAGGGTACAGGCCGCACGCGGGCCGACAGGGCCAGGACCAGGGTGATCGGGCCTAGCCGCCCGACGAACATGCCAAAGATCGCGATGAGCCGCGCCGGGTCGTTCAGCTCGGGCGTGATGCCGGTGCTGGCGCCCACCGTGCCGAAGGCCGACACCGCTTCGAAAAGCGTCTCGACGAACGTGGCCGGGGTCGTGACCGCCAGGCCCAGGCCCACCAGGAACACGAACGCGATCGACAGCAGCGCCACGGACAGGGCGCGGTACACCACCCCGTGAGGAATGCGCCGCCCGAACACCTCGGCCGAGGGACGGCCGCGCATGCTCGACAGGATTACCGCCCCCAGCAGCCCGAACGTGTTGACCTTGATCCCTCCGGCAGTCGATCCCGACGCGCCGCCGATGAACATGAGCGCCATCACCACGAACAGCGATGCCTCGGCGAAGCCGGCCGGGCTGAGGGCCGTGAAGCCGGCGGTCCGCAGCGTCGCCGACTCGAACGCGGCGTTCAGCAGCCGCTGCTCCGGGGGAAGCCGGCCGAGCGTCGCCGGGTTGCTCCACTCGATCACGCCGATCAGCACGGTGCCGATCAGCAGCAGGCTGACCGTCACCACGACCACGAGCCTGGTCTCGAGCGCCAACCGCCGCCAGCGCCGGCGGCCGAACAGGTCGCCCACGATCGCCCAGCCCAGGCCACCCAGGATAAGCAGGATCCCCACCGTGCCGAGCACCCACCAATCGTCGCCGAACGGCGTGAGGCTGCGGAATCCGCCGACCAGGTCGAACCCGGCATTGTTGAACGCCGAGATGGAGTGGAAGACGCCCCACCAGATGCCCAGCGGATGCCACGTCGGCCCGGCCTCCGGACCGGCCATGAAGGCGATCGAGAGGATCACCGCGCCGGCCAGCTCCACCGACAGCGTGAAGATCGCGATCCGGCGGACCAGGGCGGTGACGCTGCCCAGCTCCAGGCCCCCCAGCGACTCCTGCACCACGATCCGGTCGTGCAGCCGCGTCCGGCGGCCTGCGATCAGGTACAGCAGCAACGTCGAGCCGGTCATAATCCCAAAGCCGCCGGCCTGGATCAGGAGCAGGATCACGACCTCCCCGAAGGGGCTCCAATGGGTCGCCGTGTCGACCACCACCAGGCCGGTCACGCACGAGGCCGACGTCGCGGTGAACAGCGCGGTGACGAGGTCGGTCGTCCGGCCCTCGGCGGTCGACCACGGCAGCAGCAGGAGGCCGGTCCCGGCCAGGATCAGCATCGCAAAGGCCAGGACGAGCGTCTTCGCGGGCGACAGCGGCTCGCGAATGCGCCGCAGCGGCTTGAGGACGACGCGCTCGGGTTTGGTGCGGGCGACGCGCACGCGGCGGTCGCCCGGGCGGCTGCCCTGGACCGTCACGAGCGGCGACCGATGCGGCTCATCCCGCTAACGGTAGCGCCGGTCAGACCCGGTCGGACGCTCCGGCCTGCCCGATGGCCGCCTGCGGCGGCTCGCCGTGTGGCTCGGGCATCGTCTCGCCTGGCGCCTCGCCGGTCGCAACCGGCACCGGCACCCGCCTGGGACGCGGGCGGAAGGGAGAGGTTTCCGGGACGACGGGCCCATCGGTCTCGGAGAGCTGGCCGCCCCGGTAGGCCTCCCACACGGCCATGACGGTGTCGCGATGGGGCCGGATGCGGCAGTGCTCGTCGCGGTTGCCCATCTCGTCGCAGTAGCCCAGCGGCACGCACTTGGGCGCCAGGAAGCTGCCGAAGAAAGGCGACACGCGGAAGATCTCGTGGCGGATCTGCTTGAAGAGCTGGCGGATCTCCCACTGGGCCATGGTGCACAGGCGCAGCCCGCTCATGTGGATCAGCTGGCGCAGGTTGACCGTCATGATCAGGTTGGTCTGCATCGCGTTGGGGAAGATGAAGCGGGCGTCCTCCGCCGGCACCTCGGCCTGCAGCAGCTGCCCGTACAGCTCCAGGTTGTCGTCGATGGCCTGCTGGAAGCGCCCGGCCAGGTCATCGGGCAGGTCGCCCTTTGCGATCGAGTCGGGAACCGTGTAGTTGTCGCGCTTCTTGAAGCTGACGTAGCGCTGCGACTGCTGGTCGAAGGCCGTCCCCGCTCGGTGCCGCACCAGCTGGTGGCTGAGCGTCCGCGTCACGCCGCTGATGGCGAAGGTGAAGTTGACGTGCTCGATGGTCGAGCCGTGGCCGGACTCCATGACCTTGCGCACCAGGGCCTGCTGCTTCTCGTCGGCCACCTGGCGGCTGACCGCCTTGTCCCAGATCTGGTCGGGCAGCTGCTCCGAGTAGCAGGTCCGGCAGGCGGTATAGATGATCGGGAGGTAATACTCCTCCACGATCTCCTTGGTCGGAAAGATGAGCCTGGCGGACAGGTCTGGCGCGGTCGGCATGGGTGCGTCGAGAATACCACCGCGGGCGGGTCGATGGCGCCGCTTATCCACAACATGTAGGGGTTCTCGCCCGCGGTGGTGGATATGTTGTGTATATATCCTTCGCCCCCATGGTCGTTTGGCCCGCTCGGCGGGGCCAGGCTTCACCTGGGCCTCCGTCCGGGTGCGGACTGGCGTGATGCAGGAGGCCACCCCCCGAGCGTCGCGCGAGTGACTACTTGGCGATGCCTGGGTCCGACAGTCCGCGCGTGACTGAATGGCGAAATCCCCTGCCGCCTCACGCTCCCTGCGTGTCGGTGCGCCGCTCCTCCAGGCGGATCAGTCCATGCGCCCGGTCGAAGGCGATCCGGTTCCCGCCCGCGGCCCGCGCCGAGGCCAGCGCCTCGTCCGCCGTGGCGAGCAGCTCCTCGTCGGTGAGGGCCATCCCGGCACGCATGAAGGCCACCCCGATGGACACGCCCACAGCCACCTCTCCGGCACTCGTATCGATGGGCCGCGACAGCAGGCGGCGGCGCAGCGCGTCGGCGAACGTGGCGGCGCCGGTCTCGTCGGTGTGCGGCAGGAGGACCAGGAAGCTGTCGCCGCCCACGCGCCCCAGCGCGTCGGCCGCGCGGATGCGGAGGCGCAGGCGCAGCGCGACCTCGGTCAGCACCTCGTCGCCGATGCTCATCCCGCGCTCGCGGTTCAGGCGGCCGAAGTCGTCCAGGTCGAGCAGCACCAGGGCCACCGGATGCCGGTAACGGCGCGCCTCGCTGGCCTCGATCCGCAGCCGGTCCAGGATGGCGCGGCGGGTGGCCACGCCGGTCAGCCTGTCGATGGTCGCGGCCTGGGCGATCTCCTCGCGCTGCAGCTCGATGGTGCGGCGCGCGTGCAGGAGCTCCTCAATGGTGCCCCGCAGCTCCCGCGCCAGCCGCACCGCGTCATCGGAGGTGACGGCTGCCGCGGCGGCGCGGTCCATGGGCGTCTCGCTCGCATCCGCGGCTGCGTCCTCGGCCGGCACCTCCATCGGCGCCCTCACGTCCACCGGCCGATGGATGGCCCCACCGCGGACGTAGGCGATGCTCCCCGCCGCGATCGCCACGAGCCCTGGCAGGCTGTCGATCGATCCGGGACGCGTCGCGGCCAGCGCCGCCAG
>JAPSGM010000320.1 GCA_031177555.1 Chloroflexota bacterium | reverse complement strand
TGGCGCGGTCGAAGGCACGGTCGATGATCTCCCGGACCTCGGCATCGATCCGGGCCGCGACCTCGTCCGAGTAGTTGCGCTGCTCGCTGATCTCGCGGCCCAGGAAGACCATCTCCTCCTTCTTGCCGAAGGCCAGCGGACCGAGCTTCTCGCTCATGCCGTACTGGGTGACCATGGCCCGCGCCAGCGCGGTCGCCTTCTCGATGTCGTTCGAGGAACCGGTGGTCGTGTCGTCGAAGACCAGCCGCTCGGAGACGTTGCCGCCCAGCATGCCGGCGATCTTGTCCTCGAACTCGGACTTGGAGTGTAGGTATCGGTCCTCCTGGGGGAGGCTCATGGTGTAGCCCAGCGCCATGCCGCGCGACACGATGGTGACCTTCGTCACCGGGTCGCACTTCGGCAGGACGCGCTGCACCACCGCGTGGCCGCCCTCGTGGTAGGCGATGATCTCCTTCTCCTCGTCGGTGATGATCCGGCTGCGTCGCTCCGGGCCGGCCACCACGCGGTCGATGGCCTCGTTGAACTCGGCCATGCCGACGCTCTTCTTGTTGCGCCGCGCGGCCAGGATGGCCGCCTCGTTGACGAGGTTGGCGAGATCGGCGCCGGAGAAGCCCGGCGACCGCTTGGCGAGAGCCTCGATGTCGACCGTCTTGTCCAGGGGCTTGCCCTTGATGTGGACGTTGAGGATCTCCTTGCGCCCCTTGATGTCGGGCCGATCCAGCACGACCTGCCGGTCGAAGCGTCCGGGGCGCAGGAGCGCCGGGTCGAGGACATCGGGCCGGTTGGTGGCGGCGACCACGATCACGTTGGTGTTCGTGTCGAAGCCGTCCATCTCGACCAGGATCTGGTTCAGGGTCTGCTCGCGCTCGTCGTGCGACCCGCCCAGGCCGGCGCCGCGCTGGCGGCCGACCGCGTCGATCTCGTCCACGAACACGATGCACGGCGAGTTGCGCTTCGCCTGCTCGAACAGGTCGCGCACGCGGGAAGCGCCGACGCCCACGAACATCTCCACGAACTCGGAGCCCGAGATCGAGAAGAAGGGCACGCCCGCCTCGCCGGCCACGGCCCGCGCCAGCAGGGTCTTGCCGGTGCCCGGCGGGCCCACCAGCAGCACGCCGCGCGGGATGCGCGCGCCGAGCGAGTTGAACTTCTCCGGGTACTTCAGGAACTCGACCACCTCGGTCAGCTCCTGCTTGGCCTCGTCGACGCCGGCCACGTCCTGGAAGGTGACCACGGTCTTGTTGCCCAGGAACATGCGCGCCCGGCTCTTGCCGAAGCTCATGGCCTGGTTATTGGTGCCCTGCGCCTGCCGCATCATGAAGAAGATGAAGGCGCCGATGAGGAGCACCGGCAGTAGCGCGGTGATCAGCAGCCCGACCCACTGCCCGGCGGCGCTGGGCTCGACCGGGTTGAAGGCGATCTGCTGAGCGCAGCTGGCCCCGTCCAGGCCGGCGGCGGCGCAGATCTGGTCGAAGATGGCGGTCCCCTCCGATCCGGGAGGGACGATGGTGGTCTTCGGCTCCGCCTGGCCGTCGAGCTCCACGATGAGCCGATCACCGTCCATGGTGATCTCCTTCATCTTGGCGCGCTCGGTGGGGTTCGCGACGTCGGTCAGGAACTGGCTGTAGGTGTACGTCGTCTCGCTGCCGCCATCCAGCATGTACGTCCAGAGCAGCGCGAGCCCGAAGACGGCAAGGACGACGAGCAGGACACTGTTGCGGACGAGTCGGCTGCTCACGGTGTGTTTTTCAAGGCCTCCGTTTGTAGGACGATCGTGGACCGATGGTTCGGCCGCGTCGCCCGCCCGCGCGTGCGCAGGCCCGGCAAGTATAGGGGCGGGACGTTATCCCCACCAATGCACGACCGGTGCGACCGCACCGGTACCCGGTACTGATACGTTCTGCAGGAACGTCCGGATCATCCGATGCGGATGCGCCGCTCCCGGACCGATGCCTCCCGGCCGCCGCCGAGCTCGATGCTGACGCCGCCGCGCGGTCCCTCGGCGGCGTCCAGCAGCGCCTCGATGCGCTCGGCGCTGGGGCCCGGCTCCCCGATGGCCAGGCGCAGCACGCGGCGGCCGAGCGCGCGGCCCGGCGGGTCGTGCCAGTCGATGGTCCCGTCGGGCTGGCGGCGGCGTCCGAGCTCGGCGGCGGCGACCGCGTCCAGCAGCTCGTCGTCGTCCGCCGCCAGCCGGGCGAAGCGCGCCAACGATTCCACCGCGCCCGGCCGCAGCTCCTCCAGCACCGGCAGCAGCTCGGCGCGAACCCGGTTGCGCAGGAACGCCGGGTCCAGGTTGGTCAAGTCCTCGCGGTAGGCGATGCCGGCCTCGTCCAGC
>JAPSGM010000319.1 GCA_031177555.1 Chloroflexota bacterium | reverse complement strand
GGCCGCCCGCGCGGCAGCCGAGGTCGCCGGCGCCGGGGACCGGTTCCGCGTGATTCGGCGCGAGCCCGGCGCCGGCCCGCGGACCAAGGGAGCCGCCCTGGCCCACGCCAGCGGGCTCGTGCGTGGCGAGGCGGTGGCCGTCCTCGATGCCGACTCGATGCTGGCGCCCGACTACCTTTCGCTGGCGATGGCCGCCTGGGCGCGCGACCCTGGCGCCGTGGCGCTGCAGACGCGCCGCACGGAGCTGAATGCGCCGCGCGGCTGGCTGCCCGCCGCGCAGGACGACGAGCACCTGATGGACCTCGCCAGCCAGTGCGGGCGCTGGGCCACCGACGGCACCGCCGAGCTGCGCGGGACCGGCATGTTCCTGCGCCGCGATGCCCTGGCTGCGGCCGGCGGCTGGGACGCGGGCGCCCTGACCGAGGACCTGGAGATCTCGACGCGCCTTGCCGCTGCCGGGCAGCACATCACCATCGCGCCGGAGGCGGCGGTGCGCGAGGAGGCGGTCGAGGCTATCGGGGCCCTGTGGGCGCAGCGCATGCGCTGGGCGGAGGGCAGCATGCGGCGCCTGATCGAGCACGGGCCGGGCCTGCTGGCCGACGGCCGCCTGCCGCTCACGAAGCGGCTGGACTTCCTGGTCTTCACCACAGAGTTCGTGGTGCCGCCGCTCTTCGTCGCCAGCATCGCCGCCGGCCTGATCACCATCCCCCTGCCGCGGCCGGCGGACTGGACGGTGCCGGCGACCCTGTTCATCGGGTACGGGCTGGGGACGTTCGTGCTGGCCGCGGCAGGGCTGGCCGCGACCGGCGCGCGGGGCTGGGCGGTCCTGGGGCGTGCGACGCGCGGGTCGCTCTTCCTGTCGCACTGGCTGGTGGTCGTGCCGCTCGCCCTGCTGAAGATCGCGGTCGGCTCGCCGAGCCGGGAGTTCGCGCGCACGCCGCGCGCCGCGCACCGGGACCGATGAGCCGGCCGCGCGTCGAGATGGTGGTCGTCGGCCAGGTGCTGGTCGAGGCGCGCGGCGGCCGGGTCGAGACCGCCGAGGCCATCGGCATCGGCGGCGGGCGGGTGCTGCTCGCCGGCGATGCGGCCGAGGTCCTCGACGCCGCGCCCGCTGCGCGGGTGATCCGCGAGCCGGGGATGGCCGTCGTGCCGGGGCTGCATGACTTCCATCTCCACCTGGTGGGGATGGCGCGGGCGCGGCGCGAGGTGCAGCTGGACGCGCTCGACGGGCCCGGGGTCACCGCGGCGCTGCGCGGCGTGGCGGGGCGAGCCCCGCGCGATGCCTGGGTCCGCGGCCGCGGCTGGTCGGAGGCGGCGATGGACGCGGCCACCCTGAGCGACCTGAACGAGCTGCTGCGCGACGCGGCGGTGCTGGTGTACAGCCATGATGGCCACTCCGCCTGGGCGTCGCCGGCCGCCCTGCGCCTCGCACGGGTGGGGAGCTCGACGGCGGACCCGCCGGGCGGCCGGATCGAGCGCGACGCGGCCGGCGCGCCGACCGGGGTGCTGCGTGAGTCGGCGACCGACCTCGTCGAGTCCGCGGCCGAGAGCCTCAGCGAGGCCGCCCTGGACGAGGCGCTCGACGAGGTCGTGGCGGCGCTGGCCGCCACGGGCGTCACCGGCTGCACGGACGCGGGCGACACGACCCCGGAAGGGGGGAGCGGCGACTTCGCGGCCCTGGGCGACCGCGCCTCCCTGCTGCTGGCCGCGCGTCGGCGGCTGGACGGGCGCCTGCGCCTCTCGGTGGGCTTCCCGGCCGATGCCATCGAGGCGGCGGCCGGGCTGGGGCTGGCGACCGGCGCGCTCGTCCCGGACACCACCACCGTCCGCGTCGGCTGGGCAAAGGCTTATGCCGATGGCGCCCTCGGCTCGCGCACGGCGGCCATCTTCGAGCCCTACACCTGCGGGCCCGGCGACACCGGCATCCTGCGCCTGGAGCCGCCGCAGCTCGACGCGCTGCTGGCCGCGGGCGGGTCGGCGGGCATCGGGCTGGCGGTCCATGCCATCGGCGACCGAGCGGCCGCCGCCGTGCTCGACGCGCTCGATCGCGCAAGCGGGACCGGGCGGGGACCGCTGCCGCGCGTGGAGCACCTGCAGCTGATGCGTCCCGGCGACCGCGCGCGGCTGGCCGCGCTGAACGTGACCGCCAGCGTACAGCCGGTGCACTGCGCCGCCGACCGCGGCCACGTGGAGGCCTGCTGGGCCGATCGCGGCGAGCTGGCCTATCCATTCGCGTCGCTGCGCGCCGCCGGCGCGCGCCTGGCCTTCGGCTCGGACGCGCCGATCGAGACGCCCAACCCATGGCTGGGCGTCTTCGCCGCCGGTGGACGGCGGCGAAG
>JAPSGM010000025.1 GCA_031177555.1 Chloroflexota bacterium | reverse complement strand
ACGAGTCCCGCAAGCCGGCTCCGCTTCTCAAACACGACCGTAACCGTTCCGTGCGTTTCTAAGGCTGATCACGGGGTCGCGGCGGCGAACGCCGGAGAGATTGACCCGCCCGATCCCCTCAACCACGACCGAGCCGAGGCGTATGGCCGGCGTGTAGCCGATGACTACCTAGCAAGGAGAATCCCATGACCATCCTCGACCAAATCAGGGCCGAGAAAGCGGCCATCCGCGACGCCCGCAACGAGGAGCTGCGGGCGAGCACCAACCCTAGTCGTTGGCGAACGCCCGAGGAGATCAAGCGCCTGGCAGGTGCGGAAGCTGCGGCAACTTCGGCGCGGTCCGAGGTGGATGAGGCTCAGGCGGCGTACCTCAGGGCACGCGATGCCATTGATGACATGAGCGGTACGGACTGGTCATCCGCGAGGTTTGCCGCCACGGCCGGATCGACACCGCCACGGGCCGTCCGCGAGGCGCGGGAGCGCCTGGAGGCCGTTGATAAGGCGCGGGAGCGCCACCAGGAGCGCCTACGCGAGTACCGCCGCCTCGAGCGTCAGGTCAACGCCGCCGCAGCCGCCCGACGACGGCAGCACAAGGTGGACGCCGGTAACTACCCGACGCCCGCCGAACTGCAGGCAGCGGTGGATGAGCACCAGCTGAAGGGAGAGAAGCGACCACTATGAGCATCCTCGGCACACACCACACCATGGCCACCGGCATCACGCCGGGTTTCACGCCGACCGCCACGTTGGCCCACGTCACGACCGGCACCAAACTCCGCCTGGACCTCGGGGCTCAGGTCATCCTCATCGCGCTCGGCAACAACCCACGCGAGGCGTTGCAGGCGCTCCACGCCGACATCGGCCGGCTGCTGAAGGAGGCTGCCTGATATGGCCATGCAGCTTGTCTCACGCAACACCCTTGAGGGTTTGGCCGTGCCGTTCGGCTCGCCTTCGCGGCGCGATCTGCAGGGTGAGTGGTTTTCCAAGCGGACCAACCTGTTCCTGGATTGGTTCCCCACTGACGGCCGCCCGACGCTCTATCACCACGGCATGGACGGCAAGGTCGAAGCGGAGGCGGTCGGCCGACAGATCAGCCATGAGGTCGGCGAGGATGGCGTTTGGGTCGAGGTGCAGCTCGCCAGGCGGAACAAGTGGCTGGAGCTGATCCGGCGATTGCTCGAGGCGGACGGCCTAGGGTTCAGCTCTGGCGCCCTGCCCTCCCTCGTCCAGAAGGCCGCGTCCGGCGAGATTTTGGCTTGGCCGTGGGTGGAGCTGTCGTTGACGCCGACGCCGGCATCCTCGGATGCGCGGATTCTCGCTCGGAAGTACCTCGCGGAGGTCGAGTGGGCTGATTTGCCGAAGGTGCCTGACGGCCCGATCTGGCAGCCGACGAAACGGCGATGGGTGGGCTGATGAAACGCCCTGCCGGTGGTGACCACCATCGCCGTCGCGTCGGACACCAGCATCGTCGGCGACTTCAAGAGCGCCACGCTCTTTGTCGGTGACGACTACCGCGTGGACGTTAGTTCCGAGGCCGGCGACCGTTGGGATAAGAATCTCACCGGGTTTAGGGCGGAAGAGGAGATCGGGTTCAACGCCGATGCTTCGGTCCTGGTCGGTGCCTTCCAGCGTATCACCGGGCTGATTCCGTAGGGCCGGGATAGATCAGCGGGGAGCGGCTATCCCCACCGGCCGGCTCTCCGCGTCGCATGGGCCGGGGGTGCTAGTACCACCCCCGGCTCGCCCAAGTTGGCGCTCGGCATTCCGCTGGTTCGCGGCATCTACTGTGCGCCACGTTGCTCCGACCGTGCCGAGTCAGCCCTTCGTGGGGTGCAGACCGGGAAGCATCGAGAGGGAAGGCGTACCCACTCCGCAGGTCATTCCTGGTCCATGCAGCCGCAGGGGATCGGCGACTCGTAGGTCTCGACGAGACACAGCCGATCCTCGCCAGAGGTCGGCACGTAGCAGGGCCGGAGTACGTACGAGATCAGGAACGCGATCGCGAGAGCGGTCAGGAAGGCAGTCGAGCCAGCAGCGATCAACTTCATGGATCGAGAGTCTCGCCCTCGCGGCGGCTGCGCTCGGCATTCACCTGCATGTCGATCCCGGTGTAAATACCGAGTGCCCATCCGGCGGCGCAGGCCACGACCCAAATGGCAGAAGCGCCGATACCGCCGTCGGGAAAGAGTACGGCGAGACCGATAGCTGGCAGCCACACAAGTGCCAGCCCGCCGAGCAGCACGGCAGCATCCTCAAGCTTCTATGCCCCGCCATTATGGGCACGGCGATGCCGGCGACAATCACCGAGGCCGGGGCAACGTTGACGGCCGCTGATCTCGTCAAGATCGGGCGGTGCAGGCGACCCCGGCCTCCTGCCTCAGATGGAGGGCAGGAGTTCAATGACGCTGGGCGACCTGTGCGGTGCAGTCGGAGCACACCTCGTCGAGGCCGGCTAGATCGTGCTTCGTAATCGGCTCCGCGTAATTGCGACCACAGAAAGTCCGATGTCCGATGATCGAGCCACCGCTCCAGCGCTCCGCCGCGGCGATGTGCCAAATGTTCTCATTCGCACCTTGGACGCCAAACGGCTCCTCCGGATGGAGCTCCTCTGCCATGTGGATAGTGTACGTGGGCCTCGCAGACGATCCGCGAGGACCGGCCGGTGCAGGCGATCCCGGCGTCGAACTCATGCGCGCTCTCGATCCGTCTCGTGTTGTCGGAGCATTAGCACGCCGACCGCCAGCATGGCCGCTCCCCAAACGAGGAAGCCGACGTCATAGAGCAGCTCATCCGGTCCTGGCCGAACATGATGGATTCCCAGCAGCTGATGGTTGATTAACCCTTCAGCCACATTGAATGCCCCCCATCCCGTCAGCAGACCGCCCAGCAGCCCTTGCCACCGCAGCGATGCACCACCGCGAGCCTGGCGATACAGCAAGAACACACCGATCACCGTCAAGCACCAGGTTGATGCATGGAACAGTCCGTCGGCGAGGGTGTTGATCTCAAGGTTGGCCACCGAATCGGGCGGCAGGTGGGCCGATAGCATGTGGTGCCATTGCAGGATCTGATGCAGCACAACACCGTCAAAGAACCCGCCTAGCCCGAGGCCGAGAAGGATGGTCGGCAGCGCAGGATTAGGATGGGTACCTGAGAGTGCGGCAGTCATGGGGTTGGCGGCGATGCAAGTAACCCGCCATCCGAACTGGACGCTGCCGGCCATGCGCTCCTGCCACCGCGGCGTCCTCCAGACAGTCGGGTGCGCACCGGCCACTCCAACCATGCCAATCCCAAAGGCCGGGGCGACGTTGACGGCCGCTGATCTGCGAGGATCGGGCGGTGCAGGCGGCCCGCAGCGTTGACCGACCGGCGTAGCATGTCGAGTAGCTGCCCGCGGGAGGCGACGAAGCGCGGGTCTTTCAGCAGTGGGCGCCCCGATCCCCGCCGAGCCAATGGCGAACCCCGCCCGCGGGCGTAGGGAGGTTTCGGATGATGATTCCCGCGTTCCGCCGCCGGCGACGGCGATTTGCATTCGCGGGGGCAACTCTCGCCCTCCTGTTGACCGCATCCCTTGCCATCGCGGCGCCTCCGGACAGCTCAGGGGTGGTGATCCGGTACACCGACGTGGGGTTCGCGGCTGGATACGTTGACGAGAAGGACGGGCTGATTGCTCTTGGTGGGCCCCCACCCGAAGAAGGATGTCTCGGCGAGGGCTTCGACGATCCGGCGCAGTTCATGGACGTCCAGACGCCGGCGGGACCCGTTCTCGGCAAGGTTCATCAAGCGGTGGCCGAGGTATTCGTATACGACCTAACCTCGGGCCACCCGTGCGAAATCCTCGAGGCGGGTGGCACGCCGATCCCGCTCTACTCCGGAACCTGGCGGACCGTCGGCAACGACAACGACCTCAATGTGACGCTGACGAGAACGAACTCGTTCGGGTTTCGCTCGACGGGCTGGGTTGAGGACGCGGACGGCGACGTGTGCCGCATCACTGCGCATGTCCGGCTGCTCATTACGCGTCAGGAGGAGTTTCGGGTGGTAAACGAGGGAATCACGCTCGCTTGCTGAGTTTCCCTGCCATGCAGGATTGCTGGGTAAGCCGCCAGTAAGCGGGATTCCTAAGGTGCTCCGGGCCGGGGCGACGTTGACGGCCGCTGATCAACCGCCCCGCCCTAGTCCCTTACTTACTGGCTCCGAGAATCTGCCCGCGGGCGTCCAAACAGAAGGTGTCGACCCAGTCTGGATACGAACCGTTGTCCTCTAGGTCAGCGGGCGTGATGAAGGCGTCAGCCTTTGGCAACCGGACGCCCGCACCAGCCTCATAGGCAATGATGACGCCGTCGCCGTCATCGAACGCGATAGCGTCGGAAATCACGTAACAATCGGCAAGGGGACCGGTTTCCGGCTGCGCTACGGGCACAAACCAGGCGGAGGTGTCCATGCGTCCGTAGATGAGGAGGTCCCCCTCAGCTATCCGATCGCCGCCTAGCGGCCGAGGATCGTCGCGAGAAAAGTCGATCACACGGTCACCGACATGGACTCGCTCGTTCGGGCCACCGGGCACCTGCTCGATCTGCGATACAGGGCCTGCGAGGTCGGGCGTGTAGATGTCTCGGGGGATCGACGCCCCGACGCAGGCGGCCAGGGCAAAGGCGGCGGCCGCTACCGACACAGGACTCGTGACTGCTCGTCGGCGTAGCGTTCTCACGCTAGACCGAAGTGCAGGCCTAGACGGCGGTGCAGGCGACCCCGGCCTTGTCGACTCTCTTAGCCGATGTATCGAGCGCTCGCCATCGCCACGACGGCAAGCGTGAGCAGGCCCAAGACGATGCCTCCCACGATGCGGAGCCTGCTTTGGGCGGCATGCATCCGAGCGACGAGGTCGGGCGACGGTGGTCCGCCGGCCGCCTTCATCTCGGCCCCGATAGCACCTACCCTGTCGATAAACCGTGGGATTAGGAGTGCTCCACCGAGCCAGGCCGCAATCGCGGCCAGGCCGCCGATGCCGAGCGCCAAACCGTAGGGCGATGTGCCGACCCCTTCGAAGTTCATCCAATAGAGGGTGACGCCTGCCAGAACATTGAGCGTCGAGAAGACGATGAAGTAGATCGGCAGTTTCCGGCGGTTCACCAGCTCATCGATGAACTTTTCGGCTTCCGGCCCGAGCTTGTTGAGAGTCGGTTCGATGTAGAAGAAGAAGAGTGCTGCGCCGCCGACCCACACTACGCCGGACACGATATGGACGATGCGCAGAATGATGGTCATCACATCCACGGATTCCCCTCCATGCGGAAACCACCGGCTTATCGCCACCGTAGCCGGCAGCAAGCGGATCGAAAGTCACCCAGGCGACAATCGCGACCGCCGGGGCGACGTTGACGGCCGCAGATCCGCGGGGATCGGGCGGTGCAGGCGACCCCGGCCTATTACGCGCCAGAAGAAGCCTCGGCGCACGGGGATGAAACGCTGCGAGTACGCGGAATGGTCGGCGTACTATGCCGGCGTGCGGCCAGAAGTCATCGAGCCCGGCGGCGGAAAATCTGTTCAGCACGACGGCTGGGAAGCGGTCATCAAGCTGGACGGCGAGGTCACCGACGGAAGCCTCACTGTGCTCGAGACGCGCCACGATCCGGGCACCGGTGCCAGTCCTCACGTCCACCGTCGCGAGAGTGAGACGTTCATGGTTCTCGACGGCCAGTTCACGTTCCGGGTGGGCAATGCGGAACTGGAGGTCGGTGCCGGTGGAGTGGTCTTCGGTCCACAGGGCGTGGCGCACGGCTTCGAACCCGGACCAGGTGGCGGTCGCCTGCTACACGTCTTCGTGCCGTCCGGCATGGAGGGATTCTTCATCACCCCGCGGCGCGATAACTCGCCCGCAGAGGGCGACAGGCTCCGCCACGCCTACGGCATCGCCTCCGTTGACGAATAGACATGCCCTCGCTCGGCGCGCTGACGCAAGCCTGGACGGCCGCTGAGGCCGCGCTGCCGCTCGGCTCGCACGTGGCCGGGGTGTGGCGCTTCGATGACACCTGGATCGGCCTGGCCGAAGGGCCGGCCTTCGATGATTACGGCAGCGGGGCCGGCCGGTTCGCCGAGCAGGCGCTACATCGGCTGAGCGACCGGCTGCGGGAGCGGCGCGGGGTACAGAGCGGGTAACGCCTAGAGGGGCAATGCTGGACTCGTGTCTTTTAGGGACAGGATGTTTTCCTGCGTGCACTGGACGAAACCATCCGGGACAGCAAGGCCAAGGTCGTCGATAGCGTCAATGAGGTATTGGGCCTTTTGAAGTGTGGAGATGGCAAGGACAACGTCGATGCCATGCCAATCGCATTGATCCCGCACTTCTGTCATTCCCCGAAAGACCCCCACGACCAGGTCGTAGGGATCGGATTTGCATTCGTAAATCTCAATCGGTGGTGGATCGACTCCGACAACGTCTTGCCGAGCCGACAGCCAGCCCGGTAGAACGAACTTCACCTCCAGCCGAACCGGATACATAGGCCGCAGCGTCAGGAGTTCGGCGACCAGCTGTTCTAGGAGTGCGCCACGCCTCAGTGATGGACCGGGCCAGTCCGGCTTCGTCGCGATATTGAAGGGCGGCTCGGGCCTCCACTCGCCACGCTCTCAGACATTTCTCAGGAATGACGTGCGACAGTGCGCGCATGCACCTGCTCGTCGTCGAGGACGATCCGGCCCTTGCCGGGCTGCTCCGGCGGCTGCTCGTCTCCGATCGTCACGTCGTGGAGCTGGCGCCATCTGGCGAGGACGCGCTCGAGGTCGTCGAGGCGCAGCCCGCGCTGGGGGCGGTCGTGCTGGACGTCATGCTGCCCGGTATCAGCGGGGTGGAGGTCGCGCGCCGCATCCGCCGCCAAGGGTCGACGGTCCCGATCGTGATGCTGACCGCGCGCGACTCGGTCGACGACCGGGTTGCCGGCCTGGACGCCGGCGCCGACGACTACCTCATCAAGCCGTTCGCCTACCAGGAGCTGGCCGCGCGACTGCGATCGGTCGCCCGACGAGGGACCCCGCGGAGTGCAGGCGCCATGCTGCGGGCCGGACCGATCGCGCTCGACGACCGGCTGCGCGAGGTGAGGGTCGAGGGCGAGCCGGTCGATTTAACTGGCCGCGAGTTCGCCGTGCTCGAGTGCCTCCTCCGCCACCGCGGCCAGGTGCTGTCACGCGAGCAGCTGCTCGACCACGCCTGGCCGATGGCGGCCGCCGTGACCCTGAACAGCGTGGACGCCTATGTCCACTACCTGCGGACCAAGCTCGGACCGGCCGGCCGGCTGATCAAGACCGTCCGCGGCGTGGGCTACCGCCTGTCGGACCGCTCATGACGGCAGGCCCGGCGGCCGAGAGCCGCCTGCTGCGCGACACCCGCTGGCGCCTGGTGGCGTGGAGCGGCGGGCTCACCGTGGCGGCACTGCTGGTGCTCGGCGCGCTCATCTACGTCAGCGTGGCGCAGACGCTTGCCACAAGGGCTCGCGCCGAGCTCGAGCAACGAGCATCCGAGATGGCGCCGCTGGTGCTCGCGCGGCCGGGCCTGGAGATCAGTGGCCCGGTATCGATCCCGCTCGAGGGACCCAGTGTCGGGGTCAGCTTCCTGGGCCCGGCCTCGGGCAGCCTGGCCATCGTCGTCGACCCCGATGGCTCCGTCATCGGCGCCCGTGGGCTCGTCACCGAGCTCGACCTGCCTCACGAGGCCGGAATCGCGGCAGCGCGCGCCGGATCAACCGACGTCCGCGAGACGGAGGTCGCCGATCGGGCAGTACGCATCCTGAGCCTGCCGGTCGAAACCTCACTCGGGCGCTTCGTGGTGCAGATCGTCCAGGACCTGCGCGCTGAGCAGCAGGCGCTGACGTCGCTGCGCAGCGTGCTGCTCATGGGCGGATTGGCGGTCGTTGGCGTCGCCGTGGTGCTCGGGTGGCTGTACGCCGGCCGGGCGCTCGTCCCCATCCGGGAGTCGATGCGCCGCCAGCGCGAGTTCGCCGCCGATGCCGGCCATGAGCTGCGCACGCCGCTGGCGGTGGTGAAGGCATCGGTGGAGGACCTGCGTCGGCGGCCCACACCGGCCACGGCCGCGGGTGGCCCGCTCGACGAGATCGAGCGACAGACCGACCGGCTCACTGACCTCGTCGACGAGCTGCTGGTCTTCGCGCGCGTGCAGTCCGGCGTGCTGGAGCTGGAGCGCGCGCCAGTGCGGTTGGACGAGGTCGCAGTGACCGCCATCGAGCGCCACCAGCGGCTGGCTCACGAGGCGGGCCTCTCCCTGGTGGCGGACCTCGTCCCGGCGACGGTGGCCGGCGATCCCCGCCGACTGGAGCAGCTCATCGGCGTGCTGGTCGACAACGCAGTCCGACACGCGCCCCGGGGCGGATCGGTCCGCATCAGCCTTGCTCAGGTCGGGACCGTCGTGCGCTTGACTGTTGACGATGACGGGCCAGGCATCCCGACGGACGAGCTCGACCGGATCTTCGATCGGTACTACCGCGCCCGCACCTCGAAGCCAGGCGGTGCCGGCCTGGGTCTGGCGATTGCGCGCTGGATCGTCGACGGGCACCGCGGACGGATCCGAGCCGAGAACCGCCCCGGCGGTGGCGCGCGCTTCACGGTGACGCTGGACCCCGCCTGAGTCGTCGGTTCTCAGACGCCTTTCAGGCGGCCTCCGGAACCTCCCCTCAGGTTCGGCGCATGGGGCGCCGGCAGTATGGAGGTTCACGATGACACGACCGCGTCGGCGCCGACCGCGCCCGAGAGTAACCCTTCTCGCCATCACGATGTTGCTGCTGATCCTGGCGGCCTGCAACAGCGCCTCCGGGGTGGCGACCCTCGACGGAGCCGATGACGAGGCCAGCACGAGCCCATCGCCATCGGCGGGATCCGAGGACCCGGAGGAGGCGATGTTCGCCTTCGCCGATTGCATGCGCGAGCAGGGCATCGACATGCCCGATCCCGTGATCCGACGCGTTGACGGCTCGGGCTCCGACTCGTTCGGCGCCGACAGGCAGACGGCGCCACCGAACCAGGGCAGGAACTTCGATCCCAACAGCGAAGAATTCCAGGCGGCCGAGGACGCGTGCCGTCAGCACCTCGACTCGATGGGCACCCTCGAGCCCGGCGAAGGCTTGCAGCTGGATCCGGAGCAGGAAGAGGCGATGTTGAAGTTCACCGAATGCATGCGCGAGCACGGGATCGACATGCCCGACTTCGGCGGCGGCGCCGTTCGCATCGGCCCCGGCGAAGGCGAGGGTGAGGAGGATCTCCCCGACTTCGATCCGATGAGCGACGAGTTCCAGGCTGCCCAGGAGGCATGCCGCGAGCATCTGGACGAACTCTCGCCGGACCTGGAGGTGCGGTCGTGAGACGGAGCCGCACGCGCGCCGCGATCATGCTCGCGGCCGTCGCCGCCCTGGGCCTGGTGGGTCTGGCCGCGTGGGCCACCCAGGGGGCCGGGGCTGCCGGCGCCGAGCCCGAGGCGGTCGACGATCGACAGACCAGCACCGTCGAGGAGCGGACGCTGCGAGTCACCGAGGAACTTGGCGGCGTGCTCGGGTACGGAGAGGAGCGGCCGATCAGCGCCGGCGCGCCGGGCACCTTGACGGCCTGGCCGGATGCCGGAAAGCGCCTCGAGCGTGGCGAGACGCTGTTCGCGGTGAACGCCGAGCCGACCGTCCTCCTGTACGGCGAGGTTCCGGCCTGGCGCGCCATCGAGGACGGGGTGAGGGGCCCGGACGTCGAGCAGCTGGAGCGCAACCTGGTGGAGCTCGGCTACGGCGACGGCCTCGAGGTCGACGAGACCTGGGACACCGACACGACCGAGGCGGTCGAGGCCTGGCAGGAGGATGCCGGCATGAGGGTGGACGGCCGGGTCGACCTCGGGGAGATCGTGTTCGAGCCGGACGCCGTCATCGTGGCGGGCGTCGAGGTCAGCCGTGGCGGCAGCGTCGGGCCCGGCACGCCGGTACTGCGAGTGACCGGCACCGAGCGCGTGATCACCGTGTCACTGCCCGCCGATCGACGTGACGGCATCGACGAGGGCGACGGGGTCGAGGTCGAGCTGGCCGACGGAACCGTCGTCGAGGCGACGGTGGCCGAGATCGACCCGACCGCCGCGACCGGACAGGACGGCTCCCAGACGTACGGCATGCGCCTGACCCTGGACTACGCGGATGCCGGCGCGACCGACGGGCCTGTCTGGGTCCGCCTGGTGCGCCAGGAGCGCGACGACGTCCTGGCCGTGCCGGTCGACGCGCTCCTCGCGCTGCTCGAAGGGGGATACGCCGTTGAGCGCATGACCGACGCCGGCCCCACCGAGCTGGTGCCGGTCGAGGTTGGTCTCTTCGCCGGCGGGTGGGTCGAGGTCAGCGGTGAGCTGGCCGTCGGCGACGAAGTGGTGGTGCCATGACCACGCCCGTCCTCGCCCTCGACGCGGTCACCAAGCGCTATCCCGGCACCCCGCCGGTCGAGGCCCTGCGCGACGTGAGCCTGCGGATCCACCCCGGGGAGCTGGTCGCCATCGTCGGCCCCTCTGGATCGGGCAAGTCGACGATGCTCCACCTGGCCGGCACCCTCGATACCCCGACCTCCGGATCGGTGGCCGTCGACGGCGTGCCGGTGGCCGAGCTCGACGACGCTCGCGCGGCGGCACTGCGCGCGCAGCGCATCGGCTTCGTGTTCCAGCAGTTCCATCTGCTCCCGGGACTGACCGCGCTCGAAAACGTGGCGCTGGGCCTGCTGTATGCCGGCGTCCCGGCCGCCGACCGCCGTCGACGAGCGGGCGAGGTCCTGCGTCGCGTCGGGCTGGCCGACCGCGCCGCTCATCGGCCCGCGCAGCTGTCCGGCGGCGAGCGCCAGCGAGTGGCGATCGCCCGCGCCCTGGTGGGCGACCCCGCTCTCGTCCTGGCCGACGAGCCGACCGGCAACCTCGACTCGGCCACTGGCGCCGCCATCCTGAGCTTGCTGCGTGAGCTGAACTGGCAGGGCGTCACGATCGCCGTCATCACCCATGATCCCGTCATCGCGAACGGCTTTCCACGGCGCGTCGAGCTGCTGGACGGCCGGATCGTGCATGACATGGTGGCGGACCGATGATCGCGGCGGCGGCCCGGCTGCGCGGGCGCGACCTCATCGGCATCGGCTGGCATGGGCTCTCGATGCGGCGGCTGCGCAGCCTGCTGACCGCCATCGGGATCGCCATCGGCATCGCCGCCATCGTGGCGGTGCTCGCCATCAGCGAGTCGAGCCGGGCCAACCTGCTGGCCTCGCTCGACCGGCTGGGCACGAACCTGCTGACCGCGAACGCCGGCGAGACCCTCCTGGGGGGCGAGTCGAGCCTGCCGGTGGAGGCGTCCCGCATGGTGGAGCGCATCGCGCCGGTCGAGGCAGTGAGCGGCACGACCAACGTCGACGCATCCGTGCGTCGCACCGACCTCGTGCCCGAGTCACGGACCGGCGGGATCAGCGTGCTGGCGGCGGAGACCGACCTCGACGCCACGCTGGGCCTGACCCTGACCGACGGCGTCTTCCTCAACGAGGCCACGGCGCGCTATCCCGCGGTCGTGCTCGGGGCCGTCGCCGCCAATCGGCTGGGCATCCGGGACCTCGACGAGCGGGTGCTCGTGTGGCTCGGTGACCGATGGTTCGCCGTGGTCGGCATCGTTGAGCCGAACGTGCTGGCGCCCGAGCTGGACCGTGCGGCGATCATCGGATCTGCGGCGGCGGCCGAGCTGTTCGACACGCCGACCACGTTCGACGCCCTCTATGTGCGCACGACGCCCGAGTCGATCGACGACGTCCGTCGCGTGCTGGGCGCGACGGTGAACCCGGCCAACCCGGAGGAGGTGCGCGTCGCCCGTCCGTCGGATGCGCTCGAGGCGCGCGCCGCCGCGGAGACCGCGTTCACGGCGCTGCTCATCGGACTGGGCGCGCTGGCGCTGCTGGTCGCCGGTGTCGGGATCGCCAACGTCATGCTCATGTCGGTCCTCGAGCGGCGCACGGAGATCGGCCTGCGGCGCACGCTAGGCGCCACCCGGCGCGACATCGCCGGTCAGTTCCTGGCCGAGGCGCTCGTGCTGGCGGCGCTCGGCGGCGTCAGCGGCGCGGTGCTGGGCGGGGCGTTTGCTGCGCTCTACGCGCGGGCACACGGCTGGGCCCTCGTCATCCCGCTCAGCGGGCTGGCGGCAGGCGTCGGGGCGGCCCTTCTCATCGGCGCCATCGCCGGCCTGTATCCGGCGCGGCAGGCGGCGCGGGTGGCGCCGACCGTGGCCCTGCACTCGGCATGACACCGGGTGGCTGCGAGAGGCGGCCACCGTGCGCTCCCGCCTCCGGAACCGTGCCGGGTGGTTCGGCGTCGAACGCCTAGGCGACTAGTGGCCCTCGTTTTCGCTGATCCTCGGCGCCGCCGCCTGTCGCCGCCGCCCGCTCCGTCCGCACCCGTCATGACAGGCACGCTGGGAGGTGCGCGTCGAGGCAGGCCGGTCTGCCCGATCGAGACCGTGGAGCCGGATCCGGCGTGTGATCCACGACCGGTCGCCGGAGCGCGAACTCAGCGGCGCCGGAGGAAGCGCGTGCCCAGGAAGAGGCCTCCGGTAACCACGATCAGGATCACGATCCAGATGGCTATCGGGAGTTCAGGCATGCGCTACACGGTAGCAGCCCCCGACTGGCCAGCTCTCGGGCCTGGCAGGCGGCTGCGGGAACTCGCTATGAGCGCCGGTCGGACATCCCCGAGTACTCGACGGCGGCCGTCTCCGGCGTGGGCGGTGCCACCCGCAGGGCCTTGGCCGGCCCGCGCGGCTTCTCGCCGGTGACGAACGCCTCGATCGCCTTTCGGGCCATTGCCGCGGACAGGAGGGTCAGAGCCGCCTCGGCCGCCTTCCAGCCGGCCCGCTCGGGGCCGGGCGGTCCCTCGACCATCGCCTTGGCGATCTCCTTGCGCGCCTTCTTGTCCTGGAGCGGGGCAAGGCGCCACCTGGCCACCTCCTCCGCCAGGTTGTCGCGCGCGTGCTCGGCCTTCGGGCCCACGTCCGCCACCAGCGTGTCCACCCACCGCTGCATCGGCTTCGGCAGGATGTCGTACGCCTTCTCGGACGTGGTCGGGCGCAGGCGACGACGCAGCAGGCGGGCCACGCGGACGGGACCGCCGGCGACCAGGAAGACAGCACCGGCCCCCAGCCCGATGAAGAGGGCGGGGTTCTCGCGGAAGCGCGCCTTGATGTCCGTCGCGTGGCGCACCCGAGCCCGGAGCTCACCGGCGTCCGCCTCCATCTCGGCGCGGTGCGCGGCGACCTCTAGCCGCGTCTCAGCAAGCGTTTCGCCCACGCGATGTCCTCCTTGACCGAGTCGATCGTTTCCTGCGGCGGCCCGA
>JAPSGM010000318.1 GCA_031177555.1 Chloroflexota bacterium | reverse complement strand
GCCACGTCCGCCGGCGAGCGGATGCGCCATCCCGGCTCGGCCGCAACGGCCGCCAGGCGGCGGGCCAGCTCGAACTGCGCCGCCACGGCCAGGGCCGCTCCCCGAGCGATGCGATGCTCGCGTACGAGCTCGGCGGGGTCGCCGGCCGCCAGTCCGGTGAGCCCACCGGAGCGCAGCAGCAGGGTGCGGCAGCCCTCGAGCGACAGGCCGGTGGCCAAGCAGAGCAGCTCGTCGGCGGAAAGCGCGCCGGCCCCCAGGCCCAGGAGCCGCCGTCCCGCCTCCTCGTTCTGTCGAGGCGGTCGGGATGCGCGGGTGCGAGCGGCGGGAAGCTGGACGACGGCCACGCCTCCGACGCTAGCCGACGGCCGCGTACCGCCCGCTTACCGGCGGCTTACCCGGATCAGGTGATCGGAACGTCCACGATGCCGAAGCGCACCAGCAGGCCAAGGCCCACGGTGATCGCGTTGAACCCGGCGTGCAGCGCGATCGCGGCCGGGAGCGACCCGGTGCTGCGGTAGACGAGCGCCAGCACCACGCCGAGGGCCACGATTGGCGCGAACAGGAACGCCGACCCGTGGATGAACCCGAACAGGACCGCCGACCCCACGAGCGCCCGCGTCGGCCCGTACTCGCGCAACCAGGCGTTGTAGACGACGCCCCGGAAGAAGATCTCCTCGGCAACGGGGGCCAGCAGCACCAGCGCCACGACCAGGATCAGCGGGTCGACCCGAGCCAGGGCCTCCTCGGCGATCCCTACCTCCGGCCGCACGTTCACCAGCTCGAGGAGCCGTCTGACCGCCGCGCCGATGATCTGCGCCCCGATCCAGGCCGGCGCCGCCAGGCCCAGGCCCAGCGCCACCGATCGCCACAGGCCACGCTCCGGCAGGAGGCGGACGCCTGCCAGGGCCCGGGGAGCGGCGACGAACAGCGCGGCGCTCCCCAGCAACCCCAGCTGGGTGACGGTGAGGATGACCAGCGTGCCGAACGGCGTCAGCTCGCCGCTACCCAGCAACGCCGCCACGTCGCGCGCCGCGGACAGCGCGACCAGGTTCGCGGCGATGATGGCCAGCACCAGCATGACGACGATCGAGGGGCCGCGATAGCGTCCGGCCGGCAGCTCCTGGCGCACGACGAGCGACCGGGCGGCGTGCGCGACCAGGCCGACGAGCACCGCCAGGCCGGCCAGCAGCAGCCAGGTCAGGACGGCGACCGCCCGCGAGGCGTCCTCCACCAGTGGCTCGTCCCCCAGGAGCCTCGGGTTCGACCGGGCCACGGCCAGGAACCCGCCCAGCCCGAGCGCGATCAGCGCGAGGGCGCCGAGCTGCAGCGTGCGGTAGCGACGCGGCTCAGGCGGGACGAGCGAGGGGGATGAAGGTGGAGCGGCTCCGGGAGCCTCCGCCCCTTCGACCACGCCCGGACCGGCTCAGGTGTTGGCTGGACGTCGAAGGCCGCCCGGCTCGGTGGCCGGCTCCGGGCCTCGCCGCGGCGCCTCGGCCCACTCCGCCGCGCGCTCGGCCGGGCGGGGCGCCGGGGCGCGCTGGAACTCGTGGCCACAGAACGCGCACAGCGGCCACTCGGGCTGGGCCAGGCGGTTGCAGGAGGGGCAGACCCGGTGCAACCGGGTGCGGCAGTTGGGACAGAGCAGCCAATCGGGCTGGACCCGGTCGCGGCAGACCGGGCAGAGCTGGTTCTTCTCGACCTCGGCGAGGAGGGATTCCTCGGCCAGGGAGCGCTCGTAGATCTCGGCCAGCGTCTCGCGCGGCCGCACGATGAGGTACAGCACCACGGCGAAGACGAATAGCAGCGGCGTGAAGAAGATGATCAGGGCGGCGCTGAAGTACGGGAGGATCGGGTTCTCGGTGCGCGCCTGCATGTCCCGGAACGCCCAGTAGGCAGTCCCCAGCCACAGCATGACCACGTAGATCACGGCCGCCTGGAGGGTCAGGACCACCAGGGGATGCGTGATGAATGAGTTCCAGATTTGGCCGGGATCCGGCAGGCCTTCAGGCATCGAAGCGGGACCTCTGCTGCGCTGCGACAGGCCCTGTCCGGCGACCCGACGCGGCGGTCATGCTAACAGACTGGTCGCCCGCTCCCCCCTCGGCGGCCAGGTCCGCCAGCAGCTTCACCAGCACGAGGTGCTCCAGCTCCAGCACCCTCGCGGCGAGCATCTCGGCCGATTCGCCGGGCCGCACCGCCAGGCGGGCCTGCCGCAGGATGGGCCCCGCGTCGAGATCCGGCGTCACCTCGTGCAGCGTCACGCCGGTCTCGCGGTCCCCGGCCCGCAGCACGGCGGCGTGCACGGCGAGTCCCATCATGCCCCTGCCACCGTGCCTTGGCAG
>JAPSGM010000317.1 GCA_031177555.1 Chloroflexota bacterium | reverse complement strand
GCTGCGTCGACGTGAGGCGGGCACGGTCCCACTTGTTGGCCGCCTCGCCCTCCTCCTGGAAGCCGGCCTCCACCATGAGGCGCATTGCCTCCGCCTCGTCCATGTCCCCGGCGTGGATGCGGATGTCCATCAGGGCGTTGGTGATCGAGCGCAGGTAGAACTTCCAGTGGACGAGCATCAGCGCCGGGTCCTCCGCCCCGTAGCCGACGTCCATCATCACCTGGGTGACGTACACCGCCCAGCCCTCGGCGAACACGCCCGAGCCGAAGACGCTGCGTGGCAGCGACGCACATCGGTTCGAGTAGGCCAGCTGCAGGTAGTGCCCGGGCACCGCCTCGTGGATGGTGAGCAGGCGCAGCATCCGGTCGTTGTCCTCGCGCAGGTAGGACTCCCTGCGCTCGGCGCTCCACCCGTCGGGCATGGGGGTGATGGCGAAGAACGCGTCCAGGTGGCGGTCCAGCGGCCCGGGCGAGATCAGCATGGCCCCGCCGAAGGCCCGCAGGAACTCGGGGGTCCACACGATCTGCAGCGGCTCGTCCGCCAGGCCGATGAGGTCGTGCTCGCGTACGAAGGTCTCGATCCGCTCGTTCTCCGCGCGGCAGAAGTCCAGGAGCTCCTCCTGGGCCGGATGCTCGGCGGAGACGGCGTCCAGCACGCGCCGGACCATGGCGTCCTCGTCGTCCGGCAGCGCCTCGCCGCCCATCCACGCCGGCCACAGGTCGCGCGCCAGGCGCACCATCTCGCCGCGGACGCGGTCGTACTCGACGGCCGCGCGCCGCTCCAGCTCCTGCGGCGTCAGCTCGCCCTTCAGGAAGTGGCGGAACTTGCGGGCGTACAGCTCCGGTCCCAGGCGGAAGTCGCCGTCGGCGCGCGGCAGCAGCTCGTCGCGCAGCCAGCCCGTGAAGCCGTCGATCGCCGCCTCGGCCGCCCCGGCGGCGCCGCGCACCTCGTCCAGCAGGGCTGGATCGCCGTGGCCCTCCGCCTCGCGCACCGCCGTCCGGCACAGGTCGGTGACCCCGACCATGCGCTCCACCGCCTTCTCGGTGTGGAATTGGCTGACCGGTCGCTCGCCGCCGGCCTCGAGCGTGGCGCGCGCCGCGTCCAGCGCGGCCGGCAGGCCGCGCATCCGCGATGCCGCGCTGCGGAGGCGGTCGGGCAGCGGGGCGAACTCGCGCGCCAGCAGGGCGAACAGGCCGCTGCCGAACAGGTAGACATAGCTCAGCGGGTTCCAGCTCGCCTCGCGCAGCACCTCCTCGCCGAAGCGCATCGCCTCCAGGTTCTGGATCAGGACGCGCCGGTCGACGCGGTCGTCGCGCGACAGGCCCTCGTCGCCCATGCCCTCCAGCCGCGCCACCGCATCGGCGGCCCAGGCCGCACGCTCGGCGCTGCCGGCATCGGTCAGTTCCGGCCAGAGGCCGTCGTGGGCGTGTTCGCCGATCTCGGTGGCGTGGGCCGGGTTGAGCCGGTAATACTCGGCCAGGAGCTGGTCGACCAGGGCGCGGAAGTCCATCGGTCCCTCGCATGGAACGGTGCTTGCCCATGCTAAACAAGCCGCGCCGGGCGCGCGGTGCGCTGCTAGGCTGCCGCCGGTGGCAAGCCGGGAGCTCAAGAAGGCCGCGACGCGGGAGGCGCTCATCGACGCTGCCGCACGACTCTTCGCCGAGCGGGGCGTCGAGCGCACGAGGATGGACGACATCGCCCGCGCGGCGGGCATGAGCCGCACCAGCGTCTTCAACTACTTCGGCTACAAGGAGATGATCCTAAGCGAGATCGGCGCGCGCTACGTCGCCGAGATCGCCGGGACCGCGCAGGAGGCCGGGGCGCGGGACGCCTCGCCGAAGGAGCAGCTGGGGGCCATGACCGATACTCTGGCCGACATCGCCGAGCGTGACCCCGCGATCCTCTCGGCCGTCGCCCGCGAGCTGATGCATCCGGACCCGGAGCGGCGCCGCCAGGCGGCGGCGACGATGCGCTATGGCGAGGTCGTCGATGCCACCCTGGACCGCCTGGTGGCCACCGGGCTGATGCGCGACCCGTCGCAGCGCGACAGCTACGCGCGCATGATGGTCGACGTGGTGGCCGGCATCCTGATCCGCGCCGGCGGCGACTTCCCAATGAGCCAGCTGCGCGGCGAGCTGCGCCGCAGCGTCGACGTCATCCTGGACGGGGTGCTGCTCCCGGCCTGAGCGCTATCCTCGCCGCGTGAGCGAGAACCTCTGCTACGCCGATGCCTATGCCCGCTCGACCGATGGCTCGGTGGTCGAGGTCGACCCCGATGCCAACGCCGTCCTGCTGGACCGCACCGTCTTTTACCCCGGCGGCGGCGGCCAGCCCGCCGACAGCG
>JAPSGM010000316.1 GCA_031177555.1 Chloroflexota bacterium | reverse complement strand
GACCTGAATGCGCTCGCCGCGGACGGCCGTGTCAGCCACGTGCAGATCGACTCGCCGGTGCAGCCGACCGGCGACGGCACCGCGCTCAGCGGGTCCGTCATCACGAGCTATCCGCAGACCAGCCGTGCCACGGCAGCGTGGACGCAGGGACTGACCGGCGCCGGCGTCGGGATCGCCGTCCTCGACAGCGGTACCGCCACTATCGCGGACTTCGGCTCGCGGCTGACCGCCACGGGCATCGCCGGCCGCACGGCCGCGACGGACGGCTTCGGTCACGGCACGTTCGTGGCCGGTGTCGCCGCCGGCCAGGCCGGCGACGGCCGCTATGTCGGCGTCGCACCGGACGCGTCGCTGTACGCGGTCAACGTCGCCAACCCCGACGGCGCCGTCTACTCCAGCGACGTGATCAGCGCACTGAACCAGGTGTACGAGCAGCGCATCACCCGCGGCATCCGGGTCGTCAACCTGTCGCTCGCCGAGTCCGTGCCGAGCGACTACCGGACGAATGCGCTCGACCAGGCGGTCGAGGCGCTGTGGCACTCCGGCGTCGTGGTCGTCGCATCCTCGGGCAACAGCGGTCCCGACTCCGCCTACTTCGCGCCCGGGAACGACCCGTTCGTGATCACGGTCGGCGCCTCCGACGGGAACGGCACGCTCGCCGTCGAGGACGACACCCTCGCCAGCTTCTCGTCATACGGCATCACCTTCGCCGGCCATGTAAAGCCGGACGTGGTCGCCACCGGCCGGCACATCGTCTCGACGCTGCCGTCCGGCACCACGCTCGAGCAGATGGCACCGGCCGAGAACCACGTCGAGCCCGGCTACGTGCGCGCCAACGGCACCTCGTTCTCCGCTCCGCAAGTCGCCGGCGCCGCCGCCATCCTGCTCCAGCAGCACCCGGCGTGGACGCCTGACCAGATCAAATGGGTGCTCGCGGCGACCGGCCGCCCGGTCGCCGGCAGCACCGCGCCCGGCCTCGACATCGCAGCCGCGATCGCCTTCGCCGGTCCGCCGCAGTCGGCCAACATCGGCGTCGAGCGCTCCACCGGCCCGACCACGAGCACGACGACCTCCAGTGGCGGCCTCAACTCGCAGGCCGCGACCAATGCCGCCAACTGGGAACGCGTCGCCGTCAAGCGCGAGGCCAGCAGCAACTGGCTCGGCGCCGCACGCGCCTGGCGCAACGCCGCTGACATCTGGGGCCCGCGGGTCGGCCACTGGATCTACGCCGCCGTCGACTACGACCGCTCCGCCGGCAACTTCGCCAAGGTCGTGGAAAACGGCTACTACACCAAGTGGGACAGGGCCGGCGACATGTTCGAGCAGTCCGCGATCGCGCTCAAGAACGGCAACGCCCCCGAATGGGAGCCGGTCGCGCTCGAGTTGTCCGCGAATGCCTACCGCGTCGCCGGCGACGGCAGGAAGGCCGCGCTGGTGATGGAGCGCGCGGCCGCGCTCTGGGAGCAGGGCGAGCATGGGCCTGCCGCCGTCGAGGCCTGGAAAAAGGCCGCCGCCGGGTGGAAGTACGCCGGCAACCTCACCAACGAAGCCGTCGCGCTCGCCAGGGCCGACGCCGTCCTCGCTGCCAGCGCAGCCTGGAATGCCTCTGCGGCCTGGAACGCCTCCGCGGCATGGAACGCCAGCGCAGCCTGGAACGCCTCCGCGGCGTGGAATGCCTCCGCGGCGTGGAACGCGTCCGCCGCCTGGAACGGCAGCGCCGCCTGGAACGCCAGCGCCGCCTGGAACGGCGCCGGCTTCTCCGGCAGCGTCGCCTGGAACGCCAGCGCCGCCTGGAACGCCAGCGCCGCCTGGAACGGCAGCGCCGCCTGGAACGGCAGCGCCGCCTGGAACGGCACCTCAGACTGGAACTCGGCCGAAGGAAAGGCGGGCTGGGAATAGATCGAGCGTCAGAGGCTGGAGACCAACGCCATGGCTAAATCGATCCCCTCAGTCCAGGTACTCGTCACGGTGGTCGCCGCTGGTGCGGCGGCGGCCATCGCGGCGACGCTTCCCTCGAGCCTCTCCGTCGTCCGCGACCAGCCGGCCGACGTGGCCGGGATCCTCGCGCTCACGCTCGTCCTGGAGGTCCTGGTCCTGCGGCTTCCGGGCAAGGGGAGCCTCAACTTCGCCTCGCTCGGCCTCGTGCTCGCTGCGATCACGCTCGGTCTCGGCCCGGCGATGCTCATCGGGGCGATCGCCGGTCTCGTCCGGTGGATCAGGACGCGCGGGCGACTGAATCGGGCCTTGTTCGATGCGGGCAACATGGCAGTCGCCGCCGGCACGGCCGCCGTCACGTACAACGCGATCACGGCCGCGAGCATTTCTGGAGTGGCGCAGTTCGTCG
>JAPSGM010000315.1 GCA_031177555.1 Chloroflexota bacterium | reverse complement strand
CCGGCCTGCGCCACCTGCACGGCGTCTTCCTGGTCGAGATCGCGCGGGACGGCCGGCCGATCGCCCCGGTGGCGCCGACCGAGGTGCTCCTGGGCGGCGACGTGATCACCTTCGTCGGGCGTGTCGATGACGTGATCGACCTGCACCGTATCCGCGGCCTGGAGTCGGCAGAGGCTCGGCAGATCGACCAGTTGGCCAGCAGCGGGCGGGCGTTCCACGAGGCGGTGGTCGGTCCAGAGCTGGTGGGCACCACGCTGCAGGAGGTCGGCTTCCGCGCCCGCTACGGGGCGGCGGTGCTGGCCATCCACCGGGCCGGGCAGCGGATCGACGCCAAGCTGGGACAGGTCCGCCTGCACCTGGGCGACACGCTGCTGGTGCTGGCCGACCCGGGGTTCCGCGCCCGCTACCGCGACGGCCGCGACTTCCTGCTGGTGGCCCCCCTGCGTGCGATCCCGCCGGCCCGCGGCAGCAAGGCCCCGATCGTGGCCCTGATCGGGGTCGGCTTCGTGGTGGCCACCGGCACCGGCCTGCTGCCGATCCTGAACGCAGCGCTGCTGGCCGCGATCCTGGTCCTCGCCAGCGGAGCCCTCACCGTGCGGCAGGCACGGGACGCGATCGACCTGAACATCGTGGTCCTTATCGCCGCGGCGTTCGGGCTCGGGGCCGCGGTCGACGTCAGCGGCCTGGGCCAGGCCATCGCCGACCTCATCGTGGGTGCCATGGCGCCGTTCGGCGCGATCGGCGCGCTGGCCGCCATCCTCATCGCCACCATGCTGCTGACCGAGCTGATCAGCAACAATGCGGCTGCGGTGCTGGCCTTCCCGGTGGCGGTGGCGACCGCGGTGGCCACCGGCAGCGACCCGCGCCCGTTCGTCATCGCCGTGACCCTGGGCGCCAGCCTCTCGTTCCTGACGCCGATCGGCTACCAGACCAACATGCTGGTGTACGGCCTGGGCGGCTACCGGTTCGGCGACTTCAGCCGCCTCGGCGCACCGATCAACCTCGTGGTCCTGGCCCTGTCGCTGGTGCTGATCCCGATCGTCTTCCCGCTGTAGCTCGCCCCGCAGCCCACCGACGCCAGCCCGCGAGACGCGGGCGGCGCCCACCGGCTACGATAGGACGCCCGACCAGAGGACATCGCGCAGCGACACTTGCCTGCCGCGCGTCACACGGAGACATGTCTTGACATCAGCCACCACGACCTCGGTGCCGCACGGCGGCACGCTCATCGACCGCGTCCTGCAGGGCGCCGAGCGCCAGAGCGCCCTGGAGCGCGCCGCGTCCCTGCCCACGGTGACCATCGGCTCGGTCGCGCTCAGCGACCTGGAGCTCATCGGCACCGGGGCCTTCAGCCCGCTCACCGGCTTCATGGGCGAGGCCGACTACCGTGGCGTGGTCGACGACATGCGCCTGGCCGGCGGCCTGGTGTGGTCGATCCCGATCACCCTGTCGGTCAGCCGCGAGGCGGCCGACGGCCTCTCCATCGGGCAGGAGGTGGCGCTGCAGGATGAGGACGGACGCATGGTCGGCATCCTGGAGCTGGCCGAGAAGTTCGCCTACGACCGCCAGCACGAGGCGCAGCAGGTCTTCCGCACCACCGAGGAGGCGCATCCCGGCGTGGCGCGCATCTACGCCGGCGGGGAGGTCTACCTTGGCGGTGACGTGTGGGTCCTCGACGGGCCCCAGAACCCGCCGTTCGCCGACCATCGCCGGACGCCGGCCGAGACCCGCGCCATCTTCACGGAGCGCGGCTGGCGCCGGGTGGTGGGCTTCCAGACGCGCAACCCCATCCATCGGGCCCACGAGTATCTGACCAAGGTCGCGCTGGAGGTGGTCGACGGGCTGCTCATCCATCCGCTGGTCGGCGACACCAAGTCGGACGACATCCCGGCCGACGTCCGCATGCGGGCCTACGAGACCCTGCTTAGCTCGTACTATCCTGCCGATCGCATTCTGCTGAGCGTCTATCCCGCCGCCATGCGCTACGGCGGCCCGCGCGAGGCGATCTTCCACGCCATGGCGCGCAAGAACTACGGCTGCACCCACTTCATCGTGGGCCGCGACCACGCCGGGGTGGGCACCTACTACGGCACGTACGACGCCCAGAAGATCTTCGACGAGTTCTCGCCCGACGAGCTCGGCATCACCCCGCTCTTCTTCGAGCACACCTTCTGGTGCCACGCCTGCGAGGGCATGGCCTCGCTCAAGACCTGCCCGCACGGCGACGACCAGCACCTTGTCTTGTCCGGCACCCGCGTGCGCGAGATGCTGTCATCCGGCGAGATCCCGCCCCAGGAGTTCAGCCGCCCGGAGGTGGCGCAGATCCTCATCGACGCCTACCGCAC
>JAPSGM010000129.1 GCA_031177555.1 Chloroflexota bacterium | reverse complement strand
GCCGGCGGCCCCGAACCCCATCATCTCGTTGACCAGGCGCGCGCCAACCAGGCGCGGCGTGACGAACAGGACGGCGGCGAAGGCCGCGTTGCTGAGCCAGCCGTAGACCAGGGCGTTGACGAAGCCCGACTCCACCGTCTGCCGGCTGACGTCGATGGGCAGCGCGCCGATCAGGGGCAGCTGCAGCTCGAAAACGAGCCTGACCTGGTCGGGGAAGAGCAGCGTTCCCACCCACAGGAGGCCGATGCCGGTCGCCAGGGCCAGCCACAGCAGCGACACCACCATGAAGATGGTCGCTGCACTGTCGGGTGTATCGGGGATGAGCGGTCGACGGACCTTCGGTGGCTCGTCGTACGGACGAAGCTTCTTCGGGTTGACGGCCATCGGCGCGCGCAGATCCTCCTGCGTACGGTGTCGTACGTTGTGGGGCATCGGCTCAGGCCCGCCGATGGCGAGCCCCAAACGGCATTGTAGCCGACCCTCCCGGCGTTTGACCGATGCCCCGGCTGGCACTACCATTCATTGTCGCGGGGTGGAGCAGTGGTAGCTCGTCGGGCTCATAACCCGAAGGTCGTCGGTTCGAATCCGTCCCCCGCAACCACGCTCACTAGATTCGAAGGCCGCCTCCCGCCAGGCGGCCTTCGTGCTGTCCGGGGCCGCGCGGAGGCTACCGTCGGCCGAAGATGGCCTTGGCCACCGACCGCAGCACCAGCAGGGCGACGATCCCGGTGAGCATCCCCATCACCGCCATGCGGCTGACGTCCACCGCCGGCTCCCAGCGCACGTCCCCGTCGCGCACGACGTAGACGCCCACCGGACGCGCCGCGAGCCCGAATCCACCGCCCCCGTTGTTGTCGGCGTCACCGCCGCCGCCACCGCCGCCCCGCACGTCGGCGGCCGGGACGATGGTCACGCCCTCCCGCTCGATGGCGTCGCCGTAGACGCGCTTCACGTTGATCGCCTCCCGGGCACCCTCGAGCATCTCGTTGACGTTCATGGTCTCACCTCTGCATCGGTCCTGGCATGGTCGAGTCTAGGCCGATGCCGGGCCGGACTCTCGGCCCGACGCTACGTCGGCCGGTGCGCGCCGGGCTCCATCTCGACCATGGCGTGGTGGATGCCGTAGCGATCCATGAGCGCCAGGTAAGGATCCGGATCGAACGCCTCCGGCCCTAGCACTCCCGCCGCGGACCACGCCCCGGTGGCCAGCAGCTCCATGGCCAGCACCGGGTTGAATCCGGTCTGCCAGCCGACGACCTGCGACCCGGTCGTGCGGAGGGTCTCCTGAGCGTCCGCCATCTGGTACAGGAACACCTCGCGCGGCGCGCCGTTCCGGCGGCCGAGGACCCACGTCCCCACGATCGCCCGCCCGACCATCTTGTCGCCCATGCGCACCGGGTCGGGCACCACGGCCGCCACCACGTCGCGGGGCGAGACCTCCACACCGCCCACGCGGACCGGCTCCACCCGGTCCAGGCCGATGTCGTGCAGGAACCTGAGCTTCTCGATGAAGTCGCTGCCGAGCGCGTATTTGAACGTGACGCGCCGGACTCCGGGAACCCAGCGCGGGACCAGGAGCACCTCCTCGTGCTCGACGTTCACGCACTCCACGGGGCCGATTCCCTCCGGGAACGGGAACAGCTCCGCTGCGCTGAACGGCTCGGTGGTGCGCCATTCGCCGCCGTCCCAGGTGACCGGCGGGTTGAGGCACTCCTCGATGGTGGTCCAGATGCTGAACACCGGCGCGAAGGCGAACCCGGGAATCGACAGGTCGCCGCCGTCGCGGACGTGGACCTCGTGCACCTCGTCGAACAGGTTCTTGGCCGCGTAGGCGGCGAACACGTCGGTCAGGCCGGGATCCATTCCCATGCCGATCAGCGCCAGGCGCCCGGCCGCCTCCCACTCCCCCGCCCTCGCCAGCTGCTCATCGCCGAGCTTGAGGCCCGGCAGCTCGTACGGGCGGTCCGGGTGCGGCTTCGACAGCGAGGTGGCCATGTCCATGTAGGCGGTGCCCGCCCTGAAGGCCCCCTCGAAGAGCGGCATCACGAACCGTGGGTCCACGGCGTTCATGACCAGGTCGGCCCGATGGCGCCGCGCCAGCTCGGCCACGGCCTCGCCGTCGCGCGCGTCGATGCGCGCGGCCGGGAAGCGGGCGTCGTCTCCGAGCTCCCGCTGGAGCGCGGCGGTCCGGTCCAGGTCGTGGTCGGCCAGCACCATGAGCTCGCACCAGTCGCGGTCGCGGGCCAGGCGGGCGATGGCCTCGCCCACGGTGCCCGCGCCTACCAGCAGTACTCGCATGCTCGACCGTCTCCGCGCGCTGAATCCGTGACCGGCGGACCGTCGCGGTGACGGTCTCGGTGAGGCGCGTGGAAGGTTACCACCGAATCCGGCGCGTTCGGCAGGCTCAGCCGACGAGCTGGCGCAGGGCGAAGATGACGTTCGCCGGACGCTCGGCGAGGCGTCGCATGTACCAGGCGTACCACGCCTCGCCGTAGGCGATGAGGTCGCGGACCACGTAGCCCTCGGCCGCCAGGCGGCGCTGCTCGTCCATGCGGACGCCGTACAGCATCTGCACCTCGAACGCGTCGATGCCAATCCCCGCGGCGCGGGCGTGGTCGGCGATGCGCTCCACCAGCGCGGTGTCGTGGGTGCCCAGGCCAAGCCGCAGGCCGCCGTCGGCGACGTGGGACAGCATCATCAACGCCAGCGACTGGTACGCCGCGTCCACCTCGACCTGGCTGCGGAAGGCGAGTCGGGGCGGCTCGTCGTACGCGCCCTTGACGAGGCGGATCTGCGGGCGTAGCGGCAGCAGGGCGTTCACATCGGCGGGAGTGCGGCGCAGGTAAGCCTGCAGGCAGATGCCGGCGTTGGGGTGATCGGCCTTCAGGCGGCGGTAGAGCTCGAGCGAGCGGTCGACGTAGGCCGACGACTCCATGTCGATCCAGAGCGTCCCGCCGCCCTCGGCGGCGTGCGCTGCCAGCGCCGCGAGGTGGCCGTACGTGACATCGGCGTCGAGGTCCAGGCCGATCTGGGTCAGCTTGAGGCTCACCTCCGCGTCCATGCCCCGGGCGCGCACTAGGTCCAGGACGCGGTGGTAATGCTCCGCCACCTCCTGGGCCTGCGAGAGATCGGCGAGGTTCTCGCCCAGCTGGGTGAGCAGGATCCCGATCCCATGCGGGCGGAATGCCTCCGCCGCGTCCAGCGCCTCCTCGATCGTCTCACCCGGCATGAAGCGGCGCACGGCACGGCGCGCGAAGGGCAGGTTCGGGAGATGGCGCCGCAGCCAGGCATTGCCGGCCATCCAGAGGAGGATGCTGCGCATGGCCGGAGTCTACCGAGGGCCGGCGCGGCGGCACCGGGCTTGCTGCTGGGGATGGCATGAGCCAGATCCCCCTCACCACCGACGTCGGCGCCGACCAGGCGCGCCTCATGGACATCCTGCGCCGTGCCGCGGACGTCGAGTCGCCCGATGCGCCGGTGCTCAGCGTGTACACCGACCTGCGGCCTGAGGCGCATGGCGAGAGCCCCGCGCGGCGCAACGAGCTGGTGATCGTTCGCGACCGCCTGCGCGAGGTCCGGCGGGCCTACGATCCGCACACGCCGGCGGCAGCATCGCTGCAGGCCGATGCCGAGCGCCTGGAGCGCTTCCTCGACGAGGAGGCCGACGCGCTGCGCTCGGTCGAGGGACTCGCCGTCTTCGCCTGCGACGCCGCCGGTCTGTGGGAGGCGGTGACCGCGCCGGTCCCGTTCGAGACGGCAGTCTCGGTCGGGCCGACCGCCGACCTCTTCCAGCTTGCTGGCCTGCTCGACGAGGCGCCCACCGCAGTCGTGGCGCTGGCCGACACCAACACCTGCCGCCTGTTCGTGACCCGCCGCGGCTCGCTCGTGGAGCGGCGCGGTCCCGACGAGCCGAGCGACGAGCACCGGCGGCACCAGCAGGGCGGCTGGTCGCAGGCACGCTACCAGCGGCACATCGACATGCAGGACCGCCGCTTCGCGGCCGAGGCGGCGGAGGCTATTGGGCGGCTGGTGGAGCGCACGCGCGCCAGGCACCTGCTGCTGGCCGGCGACGAGCGGGCGCTATCGGTCCTGGAGGCGGAGCTGTCGCCGGCCACCGCGGCGCTGCTCGAGCACGTCGAGCGGATCGGCATGCACGCCAGCCAGGACGAGGTGGCGGCGGAGATGGCCCCGGTGCTGGCCGCGCTGCGCGATGCCGCGCAGGAGGACGCGGCGGAGCGGGCCGTCGCCGGCTGGCGGGCCGGCGACCTCGGGACCGTGGGGGTGAACGAGGTGGCGGAGGCGCTGGAGCGCGGCCAGGTCCACGAGCTCGTCATCGACGAGGAGGCCGACGTCGACGAGACGCTGCGAGCGGAGCTCGTGCGACAGGCGGCCCTGACCGGCGCCGAGGTGGTGACGGTGAGCGGCCACGCGCAACTGCGGCGCCTGGGCGGCGTGGCCGCCACGCTCCGCTACCGCCTGTAGCGCGGCTACCCGCCTCTACGTGACGTCGATCGTCGCCGAGTAGCGCGGCGCCCGGACGACACGCCGCCACGCCTCCAGGGCGCCCGGGGAGGAGTCGACGCGCCAGTCGGCATGTTCCGGCGGGCTCGCGTGGAACCAGACGACGGCCCGGATCGCCGGGAAGCGGTTCGGGATCGCCGTCGAGAACGCCTCGTCGATCCAGGCAGCCTTGTCGCCGCCCTGCTCGGCGCAGCCGACCTCGGCCAGCATCATCGGCTTGTCGGGAGCCAGCGCCAGCAGGTGGCGGTAGCTGTCGCCGAAGATGCCGGAGAAACTCGTCCAGCGGCCCGAGGGCGCGATCCCGCCCCAGTTGTAGCCGTCGAGCGCGACCCAGTCGACGACGTCAGCGCCCGGATAGTAGGGCTCGAACGGCTCCGCACGCGCATCCTGCACGTGCGGGCTCCAGACCCAACGGACCGTGTCGGCGTCCTCGGCGGCGAAGACGGCATGCAGCCGTCGCCACGCGGCCCGGAAGGCTGCCGGCGACGACCGCCACGGGATCCACTCGCCGTTCATCTCGTGCGCGAAGCGCAGGAGAAGCGGGCCTGACCAGTCCGCCACCGCCCTCGCGTACGACCGCACGTAGGCGTCGGTCTCGCCGTCGGCGATGCGCTGCAGGTCGCCGGCGGGCGGCTGCCAGCTGATCATCAGGGCGGCACCGCCGCTGGTCACGTCATCGGCGAGCGCCGGGTCGAAGTCGCGGGTGGCATCGGTCCAGTTGCGGAAGATGTGCACGATGGCCGGCCAGCGACCCGCGAGCCTGGCGTATCGGTCCAGCGCGGCAAAATCCCGCGGGTAGCCGCGCACGTAGGCACCCAGGGCGATGCCGTCGCCGAGCGCGTCCGAGCGGCTCCCCTGCAACTCCCGAGGCTGGGCCATGTCCATCGGGCCGAGAATAGTGGTCGGGCGCTGGTACGCGTCCTGCTGCTATGGACCGCTGAAGGGGACCTCGACTGGCTGACGCCATCCGTCCCGACGCGGGGGCGGATCGCCAAGGGGGCCGGCTTCCCCTTCGGTACATGCCACAGAGGCACCAGCACTCCGGCCCCCTTTACTCTCTGACTTGGAAAGCGTGCGCTGCCGCGGTCCTCACCGTCAGCCCGGCTCGCGGAGCTGGGCGCGCACCTTGCGAACGGCGAACACGGTACCGATGACGGCCAGGCCGATGAGCGCGCCGTACACCCACGCGGGCAGGTTGCGCCCGGCGAGGAAGACGTACAGCGTCGGCGCGCTGAAGAAGAGGGCGGTCGAGGCCAGCGGCAGGGCAGCGGG
>JAPSGM010000024.1 GCA_031177555.1 Chloroflexota bacterium | reverse complement strand
CCTGAACCGGGTGGTCGCCGACGCGGTTCAGGTCGCCGGTCGGGACCCGGCGGTAGCGCTCCTCCGCCACGCGACGGGCCTCGCGCAGGATCCGCTCCACCCGCTGCCCGGTCAGCGCCGAGGCGAACACGATGTCGGCCCAGGCCAGGTAGGGCGCCTCCTGCCGCAGGGCGCGCAGCCAGGCATCGGCGGTGTGGCCGTCCTTCTCGACCACGTCCCACTTGTTGATGACCAGCACGATCCCCTTCCCTGCCTCGAGGACGTATCCCACGACGTGCGCGTCCTGGGCGGTGTAGCCCTCGGTGGCGTCGGACATGACGACGGCGACATCGGCCCGGTCGATGGCCTTCATGCTGCGCAGGACCGAATAGCGCTCGATCCCCCGCTCGATCGAGCCGCGGCGCCGGATGCCAGCGGTATCCACCAGGACCATCGGCTCGTCGTCCACCAGCACGGCGGTGTCGACCGGGTCCCGCGTGGTGCCCGGCACGGCCGAGACGATCATCCGTTCCTGTCCCAGCACGCGGTTGACGAAGGTGGACTTGCCGGTGTTCGGGCGCCCCACGATCGCTACCCGCGGGGGCCCGATGTCGGTCTCCTCCAGGTCCGCCAGCTCCTCCTCGCTGAGGTCTTCCTCGTCCGGGACCGATGCCGATCTCTCGGCATCCGAGGGAGGCGGCAGCTCCCACACGATCATGTCGGCCAGGTCGCCGGTGCTGCGCCCGTGCTGGGCGCTGATGGCGATGGTGGGCTCCATGCCGAGCGCGAAGAACTCGGCGCCCTCGAGCTCGCGGCGCGGGTTGTCGGCCTTGTTGACGACCAGGATGGTCGGCTTCGAGGCGCGGCGCAGACGGTCGGCCACCTCGTGGTCCAGCGGCGCCAGGCCGGCCGCCGCGTCCACCACGAACAGGATCACGTCGGCCTCCTCGATGGCCACGCGCGCCTGCTCCTGGACGCGCGCCTCGATGTCGGTGCCGGGCTCCAGCTCCAGGCCGCCTGTGTCGACCACGGTGAAGCGCCGCCCGTTCCACTCCGCGGTCCCGTAGACCCGGTCGCGGGTGGTGCCGGGCACATCCTCCACGATCGCCGTCCGCCGGCCGATGAGCCGGTTGAAGAGGGTGGACTTGCCCACGTTCGGCCGCCCGACGATGGCGACCACGGGCAGCGACGCGGCGGGAGCGGGGGCCATGGGTACCGGAGTGTAGCGGCCCATAGCCCGGCCGCTGCGGGGTGGGACTCCCGGCCGGCCTAGGGACGCAGCCGAGGGTAGAGCTCGGGGCGCCGGTTCGCCAGGATCGGCTCCTGCGAGCGCTCTCCGCTGATCTCTCCGACGTCGATGACGGCTTCGATGACCTCGGGGTTCTGGGCCCCTGCGCGGGCGAGCACCTCCCCGCGAGGGCTGACGATCATGCTGCCGCCGCACCACTGGGTAGCACCGTCGAAGCCCACCAGGTTGGCCGCGGCGACGAACAGCTGGTTGTCTTGGGCGCGCGCCCGTGTGCGGAGCTCCAGGAGGTACTCGAAGCCCACCGGCACCGCCGACGGGATGGCGATCAGCTCGGCGCCCGCCAGGGCGAGCTCGGCAAACACTTCGGGAAAGGCATGCTCGAAGCAGATGGCCAGGCCGATGCGCAGCCCGTCCGCTTCGGCGACCGTGAGCCGGTCACCAGGTGCGAAGTGCCGCCGCTCCGCGGGGTAGAGATGGGTCTTGCGATACGTTGCCGCCAAGCTGCCGTCCGGCCCGATGACGACGGCGGTGTCGTACACGCGCCCGTCCGCCGCCTCCAACATGGTGCCGACCAGCGTGGTCCGGACCATCGCCGCCGCTCGGCTCAGCCGGCCGATGGTCGGACCGCCTGGGACGGGCTCGGCCAGCATGGCATGGTCGATGCCCTCGCGGCGATAGCCGCTCGGGAAGAGCTCCGGTAGGATCAGCACGTCCCACTGCCCGGCCCGGCCGTCCAGCAACTCCTCGAGCTCCGATAGGTTCGACTCGACGTTTCCGACGCGCGGGGCGGTCTGCGCGACCGCCAGGCGGACCGTCACGCAGAAGTCTCCGCGGCCTCGTTGACGCGGCCGCCGCTCGAGGCGCGAACGACGAGTTCGGTGGGCAGGACGGTGCGTGCGGTCTCGGTGCGCCGTCCCTCGATCCGGTCGACCAGGAGGTCTGCCGCCATCCTGCCGATGCGCTCGCGAGGCTGCCTGATCACGGTGAGCGGGACCGGGAGCTTGGCGGCCGGCGGGTCGTCGTCGAAGGCGACGACCGCGAGCTGCTCCGGCACCTTCATGCCGAGCTGTTCCGCGGCGTCCAGCACGTCGGCGGCAAGGTAGTCGTGCAGGGCGAAGACGGCGCTCGGCAGTTCCCGCTCCAGGAAGTGCCGGATCTTCGCCGCGTGGCCGGTGGCGCCGGTCACGATGTCGCGCGGCCAGGCTCGGGTGACCGGAAGCTCGGCGAGGACCAGCTCCTCGGGCGCACCGAGCCCACTGTCGGCGAGCGCCTGCCGGTATCCCTGCAGCCGCTCCGCGACCGAGGTGGTGCCCAGGTTATCGGTGCTGACGAACGCGATTCGGCGATGGCCCAGCTGCAGGAGATGAGAGACAGCCGAATACGCGCCGCCCGCGTTGTCGGGCAGGACCGCGTCGACGGCGAGGCCCACGACGTGCCGGTCGATGAGGACCACCGGAAAGCCGCCGCCCACGAGGTGGTCGAAGAGCGGCAGGTCCGGCTCGTAGTCCATGGGGTACACGATCAGGCCACTCGCCCCCTCGTCGAGGATGCGGTGCACCCGACCGGCCTGCTGCTCGCGGTTCATCCCGCTGCTGCCTACCACCATCGAGTACCCGTGGCGATGCAGCTCGTCCTCGATGGATCCGATCAGGTCCGGCACATACGGCTGCGCCACCGAGGGCACCACCACGCCGACGAGCCGGCGGCGGGCGTCAGGGCGGTTGGGCGAGCCATGCATGACGAAGTTGCCGCGGCCGGGTACCGCCTCGATGAGCCCCTCGTTGCGCAGCGTGCGCAGGGCCTCGCGCAGGGTGCCGCGGCTGACGCGGAAGGCCGTGGCCAGCTCGTTCTCGGCGGGCAGCCGGCTGCCGGGCCGGCGCTCGCCCCGCACGATCTCCCCGCGCAGAGCGCCGGCGACGCGTCGATGCGCCGGCTGGCGCAGGCCGTGGTCAGGCATGCTCACCCTCGCAGTATAGACCGCAAACGCCACCGGGAAAGGGGAAGGGACGGCCTTTGACCGCAGTTCTCGACATACCGGTATAGTCCGGTTTATACTGGCAGTCCGACTGAATAAGGAGAGGGCGCCAACATGTTTCTCGGCCTGCCATCCCGTCGATCGGCACTCGCGATCCCCTCCATCCTGGTGCTCGTCCTGATGGCGTGTACCGGCGAGAACGGGCCCACCGAGGGGGCCGCCACGGGGGACGGTGACGGCGATCTCTCCGGAACGATCACCGTGGTGCACGCCTGGGCCGGGACAGAGGGAGAGGCCTTCCAGGCCGTCGTGGATGCGTTCGAGGAGGACAACGCCGGCGTGACGGTCGAGCTCCGGCAGGTGCCGTTCGACGAGCTCAACTCACAGATGATCCAGCAGTTCTCGGCGGGGACGCCGCCGGACGTCGTGAGCACCCTTCCCGGGCTGATCCACTCGCTGGCGGCGCAGGGGCTCCTGATGCCGCTCGACGACCTCTGGGATGGCTGGGTGGACGCCGGCGAGTACTCCGAGTCGTTCCGCACCATCGCCTCGCATGAAGGGACCGCCTACGGCGTCTTCTTCAAGGGCAACATCAACGGCCTGATCTGGCACCGGACCGATGTGCTGAGTGACCTGGGCATCGAGCCACCCACCGACTGGGATGCCTTTGTGGCCGCGATCGAGGAGATCCAGGCCGCCGGAGAGTTCGAGCCGTTCGCGGTCGGGGCCTCCGACGTGTGGGTCCCCACCCAGTGGAGCGACGCCTTCCTTGCCAAGGTCGCGGGGCCTGATGCCTTCAACGGCCTCATCGACGGCTCGGTCAGCTGGGACGATCCGGCGGTGGTCGACGCCTTCACCCAGTTCAGCGACTTCGTGCAGGCCTACTGGCCCGACGACGCCCTGGAGGTCGGCTTCACCGACGCGAACTGCGCCTGGGCGAGCCAGGGCGAGGCCGTGTTCCAGAACCAGGGCGCCTTCGTGAACCTCACCACGCCGGCCAACTGCGATGAGTCGCTGGATCCGGAGGAGGACTTCACCTTCTTCGAGATGCCGGCGCCCAACCCCGACAACGCCGAGGTCCACTTCGTCTCCGGCGACCTGTTCAGCGTCGCCGAGGCGACCGACAACCCGGATGCGGCCAAGGCGTTCGCGCGCTACCTGGGGTCCGCACAGGCGCAGGCCATCTGGGCCGAGCGCGGTGGTTTCATCGCGCCGAACGCGACCACCGACCCATCGGTCTATCCAACCGAGAACGATCGGCTGGCTGCCGAGCTGTTCACCTCGGGCACCGCCGTCTACGACCTCGACGATGCCATCGGTGGGGAGATCCAGGCGGTCGAGCGCGAGCAGCTGGTATCCCTGATCCAGTCGGGCGACGTGGACGCCTTCATCCAGGCCATGCTGGAGGTCACCGACCGCGTGCGAGGCGGATGAGCAGCTGAGGTCCGGTGGCCGGCCGACAACCGATGCACGAGCGCGAGGCGGGGTGGCGAAGCGCGTACCTCTTCATCCTCCCCGCCCTGCTCGTCTTCGCCCTCTTCTACCTGTGGCCGGCCGTCAACACCATCATCTCGAGCTTCTTCACCTGGAGCATCCTGGCGCCGTGGCAGGCCCACGATCCCGACACCTGGCGCTTCGCCGGGCTTGGCAACTATGCCGCCGTACTGGCCGACGGGCGCTTCTGGAACGCAGCTCTCAACACACTCATCTGGCTCGTCGTCTTTCCCCTGCTGGCCACCTTCCTCTCGCTGCTGATCGCGCTCCTGGTGTGGGAGATCGGACGCGGCGCGCGCTTCTTCCGCACCGTCTTCGTCCTGCCCATGACCGTGTCGCTCACCGCGGCCGGCGTGCTGTGGGTGCTCGTCTTCAACCCCCAGTTCGGCGTGCTCTCCGCGGCGCTGGGGGCGATAGGCCTTGACGGGGCGCAGCTCGACGCCGGCCCGCTCCAGGTCCGGCTGAGCGACTGGCTGTCGAATCCCGGTAGCCTGGCCCTCGGCCCGGTGACGATCGAGTTCGTCAACCTGAGCGCCATCCTGCCCGCCGTGTGGGCGCTCACCGGCTTCGGGGTCATCAGCTTCACGGCGGGCCTCACCTCCATCAGCCCGGAGCTGATCGAGGCCGCCACCGTGGAGGGCGCCAGCCGCTACCGGATCGCGCGCGACGTCGTGATCCCGCAGCTGCGTGGCGCGATGGTCATCGTGGCCGTGGTGTTCGTGATCTACGCGCTGCGAACGTTCGACGTGGTCTGGGTCACCACCCAGGGCGGGCCCGGCACCGACAGCGAGGTGGTGGCCGTCCTGCTGTGGCGCAAGGCGCTCGCCTTCTTCGACACGCCCTCCGCGGGCCAGGCCACGGCGATCGCCGTGCTGCTCAGCGCGGTCATGGTGGTGGGAGCGTATCCCTACCTGCGCAGCCTGCTGCGGGATCGCCCGGAATGAGCCGGCGCGGCGACATCGGTGCGATGTGGTGGATCTACGGCCTGCTGGCCGTGCTCTCCCTGCTCTGGCTGGTGCCGGTGGCCACGGTCGTCATGTCGGCCCTCCGCCCGCTGGGAGAGATCCGTGACGGCTGGTGGAACCTGGCCGGCGCCACCTTCACCATCGACAACTTCCTGGGCGCATGGAATGAGGCCGACCTGGGGTCCAAGACGGTGAACAGCTTCATCATCACCGGCTTCAGCGTGGCGAGCACCATCAGCATCGGCGCCCTGGCGTCCTACGCCTTCGTACGGCTCCGGTTCCGAGGGCGCGGCCTGATCTACTTCCTGCTGATCAGCACCATGATCGTGCCGGTGCAGATCATCCTCATTCCCCTGCTTCCCTGGTTCCGGACCCTCGGCTTCGCGGAGGGCTCGTGGCAGCCCTTCCTCGGAATGGTGCTGGTGCACTCGGCGTTCGGCCTGGGATGGGCGGTCTTCATGATGGGATCGTTCATGGCGGCGGTTCCCACCGAACTCACCGAGGCTGGGCAGATCGACGGCGCTGGGCACTTCGACATCTTCCGCCGCATCATCCTGCCCTTGGCCCTGCCTGGGATCGTGAGCTTCGCCATCATCGACTTCGTCTTCGTCTGGAACGACCTCCTGCTGGGGCTGACCCTTCTGGACGCCGATCACGCGCCGCTCACCGTGGGCATCGCCAACCTGCAGTCGGCCCACCTCGCCCAGCAGGACGTCATCAGCGCAGGCGCCCTGCTGGCCATCCTCCCACCCCTCGCCCTGTTCGTGGCGTTGAACCGCTACTACGTTCGCGGCCTCTTCTCCGGGGGTGTGAAGTAGGGGTGGAAGGCGTCCCGGCGGATGCGAAGCCGATCGACCTGGGCACCGGCCGCCTGGCCGCTTCGTTCGGGTACGCCGATCCGGCGCTCCTCTCGCTGACGCGGGTGGTGGATCACCACGGCGTGGTCGAGCTCACGGGCGTCGAGCCGTTCGACGAGGCACAGCGCGGCCGGCCCGATGCCACGCGCCGCCACCGGGCCATGCTGGCCAGCGATCTCGGCGCCTGCTGCTGGCTGGAGGGACCGCGGGGCGAACGATGCGCAGACGGCCGCCCGGATGCATCCGACCCGGCCCGCCCTCGATGGCGGGCCCGCCTGCGACACGCTGACGTGGAGGCCACTGCAGCGGCCTGCGACGACGGGCGGGTCGAGCTGCGATGGACGATCCAAGGCTGGTCCGAGCGCGAGCCGCCCGTCATTCGTCTCGCCAGCCGACTCGGCCTCCCTGCCCTGGCGATGATCACCGAGACCAACCCACCCAAGCCGCTGGTGACTTCGACGACCCTGCACGCCTCCGGGCAGACCGTCCAGCTTTCTGCGCGAGCGATCGGAGCGGCGGCGTATGCGCAGCTGCGCGGCGGGGAGTGGCGCTTGAAAGGCAGCGAGGCCATCGCAACGCTGGCCGCGGAATCGGCCGGGGTGATCAGGGCCTCGGTGACGCTCGACCTGGCCGCGCTCGGATCACGTGGCACCGCGCCGGCCGACGTGACCCCTGTCCGGCGGTGGCCTTCCGCGGCGGCTACCCTGGACCCCATCGCGGCGCGGGCGCTGGCCTACGTTCGGGGCTGCACGGCACTCGAGGTGAGACCCGGCGAGCGCGTCCTGCTCACCGACCACCGTCTCCTGCCGCTCTCCTGGACCCGGGACGCCTACTACCAGGCACTACTCCTGCTGGCGAGCGGCCGGCCGAGCGACGCCGAAATCGTGGGCGATCACCTGCGCTGGCTTTGGCGTCGCTGCGAACGCCCGCGTGGGCGCTGGGTGCGCAGCCACGATGCCAGCGGACGGCGCAAGGACCTCGCCTTCCAGGCGGATCAGCAGCTCTACCCGGCCGTGGAGCTGTGCGACTACTGGCGGGCGACCGGCAGGCTGCCGGAGGATGTCGATTGGACCGATGCCGTGGCCGCGACCTGGCAGATGACGCTCGAGGAGGTGGACCCACAGACTGCGCTGCTGACGAGCATGGAGAACGCCGCCGACGACCCGGCCGAGGCGCCCTTCATCGCCTCGTCTCAGATCGTGCTCTGGTATGCCGCCCGGCGGCTAGCGGAGCTTGCGCAAGCGGGGGCGCTGGCCCTGGCCCCCGATCGCTTCGCGGCAATCGCGGAGCGGACTCGGTTCGCATTCACTGCGCGCTTCGAACGGGAGGCGACGTGGCCGTACGCGGTGGATGCATCGGGCATGACGGTCGCCTACCACGACGCAAACGACCTCCCGATCGCCTTGGCACCGCTCTGGGGCTTCTGCGAGCCCGGCGATCCGCACTGGCGCGCCACCCTAGAGTTCGCCTGGTCCCCTGCCAACGCGGCTTGGTATCCCGGCCAGCGGGGCGGGCTGGGCTCGGTCCATACTCCGGGGCCGTGGACGCTGGGGGACGTGCAGGACTGGCTGGTCGGGAGGGTCACGGCCGACGACGGGCGTCGTGCCCGAGCGCTGCGCAGGCTTCACGAGGTCGCGTTCATGGACTCCATGCTGCCAGAGGCCTACTCGGCTGAGCCAGATCCGGACCTCCGCATCCGGCACTGGTTTGCCTGGCCAGGCGCCGTCATCGGGGCGCTGCTGCTGCTGGACGATCGAGGCGAGCTCGACGGAAGGCTGCGCGCCTAGGCAGCCGCCGGATCCGCGCCGGGGCGGCCTCGCAGCACCGCCGAATCGGTAGCATCCCCACACATGCGAATCGGGATCGTTGCCACCCGCCTGGCCGGCGTCGACGGGGTCACCTTCGAGGCGGCCAAGTGGGAGATGGCGCTGGACCGCATGGGCCACGAGATCCGGCTCTGCGCCGGCGAGGTCGATGCCCTGCGCGCCAGCGCCCGGCTCGTCCCGCCCATGCACTTCACTTGGCCCCCGGCCGCCCGCGTCACCGCGGCCGCCTTCGACCCGGACAGCGACGCCGATGCCGTGCGCGCCGAGATCGAGCGCCTCTCCGACCTTCTCATCCCGGTCATCGAGAACTGGATCGACGTCCAGGAGCTCGATGCGCTGATCGTCGAGAACGCCTGGGCCATCCCGATGCACCTGCCGCTCGGCCTGGCCCTGCGGCGCGTCGTCGAGCGCAGCGGCATCCCGGCCATCGGGCACCATCACGACTACTGGTGGGAGCGAGAGCGCTTCGCGCATTGCGTCGTGCCGGACCTTCTGGAGGCGGCCTTCCCGCCCGACCTGCCGACGGTGCGGCACGCCAGCATCAACGGGCTGGCGGCCGGCGAGCTTTGGCGCCGGCGCGGCATCGACTCGCTGGTGGTACCCAACGTGTTCGACTTCGAGCGGCGGCGGCCACGACCTCACCCGGCGCAGCGGCGCCGCATGCGCATGGAGCTCGGGATGAACGAGCGCGGCCTGCTGGTGGTGCAGCCGACGCGGGTCGTGCCGCGCAAGGGCATCGAGCTGGCGATCGACCTGGTCAGCCGCCTCGAAGACCCCGACGCGGTCCTGCTTATCACCTCCCCGGCCGGCGACGAGGGCCTGGACTACCTGCTCGAGGTCGAGCGACGGGCCGAGCAGGCCGGCGTCAACCTGCGCTACGCCGCCGACCGCTTCGAGCCGGACCTGGAGGGCAAGCCCGTCGGCCCGGCGCACACCCTGCACGACGCCTACCTGGCCGCCGACCTGATCACCTATCCCAGCCTGTACGAGGGCTACGGCAACGCGCTGATCGAGGCGATCTTCTACGGCAAGCCGGTGGTCGTTAACCGCTACCCGGTGTACGTCTCGGACATCGCGCCGATGGGTTTCCGGTTCATCGAGATCGACGGCGCCATAACCGACGAGGCGATCGCCGCGGTGCGGGAGGCGGTGGCCCATCCAGAGCGGCACCGACGCATCGCGCGCCGCAACTTCGAGATCGCACGGCGGCGGCTCTCGTACAGCGTGCTGCGGCGGCGGCTGCGGCGCCTGCTGGGCGAGGTGGTGGGCGGCATGACCGGCTAGGCCGTCCGTTCCGGCCGGCGCTGCAGCCAGTTGCAACCCGCGGAAAATAGCTACCAAGGAAGATCCCGGCATTGGCCGAGGATTGCGCCGAATGAAATTGCGGGCCGTTCCCGGGGCCGGATTGCGGGTAGGTCCGTCGCTCGTCGGTCACCTATTTCACGAGCCGCAATCCGGCTCGCTCAGATTGGTGGCCCGTTGCACCCGGTGCAACGCGTGGCCAGCCTCAGGCCGAGGCCGTCAGGCGGCGGCCAGGGCGTAGATGCGGTCGCGGACCTCCTCGAGGTCGACCTCCGGCGTCGAGGTGCCGCCGGTGATGCCGATGCGAGGCTTGTCGCGCAGCCAGGCGCCCCACTCCGCGGCGAGCTCGTCGGCGTCGGCCACGTGGACCGTGTCCGGGCACACGTCGCGGCACTTGACCGCCAGCTCCTTGGTGTTCGAGGAGTTCTTGCCGCCCACCACCACCATGGCGTCGACCTCGGCCGCCAGACGCACGGAGTCGTCCTGGCGGGTCAGGGTAACTGGGCACACGGTGTTGACCACGCGCAGGTCGTGGCATCGGCGCAGGCAGAAGGCGGCGAACTCCTCCAGCTTGTGGGGCAGGATCGTCGACTGCGACAGCACGCCCAGCTTCTTGGTGCGCGGCACGCGCTCCCAAGTGGATCGGTCCATGTCGTCGACCACCACGTGCTTCTCGCCGGCATAGGAGCGCACGCCCTTGACCTCCGGGTGGTCCTCGTGACCGATGATGCACACGGTGTAGCCGGCCTCGTCCAGCTCGCGGGCGGCCTTCTGCGACTGGAGCACCCAGGTGCACGTGGCGTCGATGACCTCCAGCTCGCCCGTGCCGGAGGCCCTGGCGCGCAGTTTGTCCATCTCGGTGCGCGGCACGCCGTGGGCACGGACGACGACCGTGCCGCCCTCCATCTGGTCGGCCAGGTCGGCGGTGGCGATGCCGCGTTCGGCGAGATCGGCCTTGATGCCGGGGTTGTGGACGAGCTGGCCGAGCGTGGTGACCGGCTTGCCCTCGTCACGCGCGTGCTTCGCCTTGTCGATCGCCAGGCGCACGCCGTAGCAGAAGCCGGCGCGCTCCGCGATTCGAACGTCCGGTCGGATCGGAGCTGCAGTGGTCACGAATTCCATTCTATCGGGCACGGCCCGAGCGCTCAGGAGCCGCCCCAGCGGCCGCGCTGCTCCTCGGGCAGCAGGGCCGCGATCTCGCGCATGATGCGCTCAGTCCCCTCGCGAAGGACCCCGCGGTCCAGGGCGTCCGCGGTCGGCAGCGCGAAGGGCTCCCCGATGCGGATCGTCACCCGGCTGCGACGCGGCAGGCGGCGTCCCCCCTGGAAGATGCGCTGCGTCCCGGCGATCCCTACCGGGAGGATGCGAGCGCCGCCGCGCATCGCCAGCAGGGCGGCCCCGGCCCGACCCTCCTTCAGCTGCCCATCACGGCTGCGGGTGCCCTCCGGGAAGACGGCCAACGGGCGGCCGCCGGTCAGCACCGCCACGGCCATGCGCTGCGCCGCCCGATCGCCCTCCCCGCGACGCACGAAGATGGCCCCGGAGCTGCGCGCCAACCAGCCGATGACGGGCCAGCCGCGCAGCTCGTTCTTGGCCATGAAGTGCACCACCCGTCCGGCGCGGTGCCCAACCGCGAAGCCAAGGAACGGCGGGTCGAGGTTCGAGCTGTGGTTCGCCACCACCAGGACGGAGCCAGTGCGCGGGACGTTCTCCAGGCCGATCACTGTTCCCGGCCCGAGCAGCCACAGCAGCCAGCCGGTGATGGCCGCCCCGGGATGGAAGAACCAGGTGGGCAGCTCACGCATCGGCCGATGCGTCCGTTGCCGGCGCCGGAAGGCGCGCGACGATGGTGTCCACGCAGGCCTCGACGCTCAGCTGCCCGGTGTCGAGTACGAGGGCACCCTCCGCCTGCCGCAGCGGCGCGACCGCCCGCCCGGAGTCGGCGGCGTCGCGCTCCTGGATCTCGGCCAGGTACCGATCCAGGCGGTCCGGGCGGCCCATCTCGGCCGCCCGTCGCGCGGCCCGCACCTCGGCGGTCGCCACCAGGAAGACCTTGAGGGTCGCCCGCGGCAGCACCACGGTGCCGATGTCGCGGCCGACCATGACCGTGTCGTCTTCGCGCGCCACCGCACGCTGGACCCCGAGCATCGCCTCCCGGACCGATGCGTGGCGGCTCACCGCGCTGACCGCCCGGTCGACCCGCGGCGTTCGCGCCGAGAGCGTGACGTCCACCCCGTCGAGCAGGACCGTCTCGCGCCGGTCGGTCTCGTCGGGTCGTGGCCGCCGCACCTCGATACGGGCCTCCGCCGCGAGGCGGCCGAGCGCCCGGCCATCGTCCACGTCCACGTTTCGCTCCAGCGCGGCCAGGGTCAGCGCCCGGTACATCAGCCCGGTGTCGACGAAGTTGGCGCCGATGCGCAGCGCCAGCGCGTGACCGACGGTGCTCTTGCCCGATCCCGACGGACCGTCGATCGCCACGCTGATTCGCCTGGGGCGAGGCCGCGCCCCGGTCGTTGCGCCTCGCGTCGTGTCCGCGGCGGGGCGGCTCAGCGCCGCGACCTCGTCGGCCGCCAGCGACCGCCACCTCCCTGGCCGCAGACCGTCCAGGCCGAGCGAGCCGAATCGGGTGCGAACCAGCCGGCGCGCGCGGAGGCCAACCGTGGCGAGGATGCGCCGCACCTCGCGCTTCCGCCCCTCGCCGACGCGCAGCCGCAGCCAGGCGCCGCGCTCCTCCTCCCGCCGCTCGACCTCCGCAGGGGGCGGCTCCTCGCGGACGAACAGCAGCCGGGCCGGGCCGTCGCTGAGCTCCACGCCGTCGAGCAGCGTCACGAGCTCGTCCGGCAGCGGGGCACGATCGACGAGCACGGCGTACTCGCGCACGACGCCGTGGCGCGGGTGCAGGAAGCGGTTGGCCCACGCGCCGTCGTTGGTCAGGACCAGGAGGCCCTCGGAGTCGACGTCCAGCCGGCCCGCCGGCCAGAGCCGGGTGCCGGCGGCTTCCGGCGCGCCGCGCAGCAGGCGCACGACCGAGCGGCGGCCGCGCTCGTCGCGGGAGGACGAGACGAAGCCGGCGGGCTTGTGCACGGCGTAGTGCAGGCGCCGCTCGGCGGGACCGATGGGCCGGCCGTCCAGGGTGATGCGGTCCGTCTCCGGATCGGCCGACTGCCCGAGGTGGGCGGTCTCGCCGTTGACCGCCACGCGACCGGCCGCAATGAGCTGCTCCGCTCCGCGGCGCGAGGCGACCCCGGCCTGGGCGAGCAGCTTCTGCAGCCGCTCAGCCGGCATCCGGCGGGGTCTCGCGCTCGACCGGGGTCGCTTGCGGGGCGCCGCCGTCGGCCATGGTCGCCAGCGCCGTCGCCGCGGCGGCGTCCGAGGAGAGCGGCGGCAGATCATCGAGAGAGGTGAGCCCGAAGCGTTCCAGGAAGGTGAAGGTCGTGGCGAACAGGGCCGGCCGGCCGGGCGTGTCGCGGCGCCCGATCTCGGCGATGAGGCGCCGGTGCAGCAGCGAGCGGATCACGTAGTCCGAGTCGACGCCGCGTACGCGCTCGACGTCGCCCCGGGTGCAGGGCTGCTTATAGGCCACGACCGCCAGCGCCTCGAGCGCCGCCGGGCTGAGGCGAGCCTCGTCTCGCGCGGCATAGGCCGCCAGCCGCGCACCGACCTCCGGGGCCGTCACCAGCTGCCACTCGTCGCCCATGCGCTGCAGGCGCAGGCCGCGGCGATCCTCGGCCAGGTCCTCGGCGAGGGCCGACA
>JAPSGM010000314.1 GCA_031177555.1 Chloroflexota bacterium | reverse complement strand
CCGCCATTCTGCGACCCGTCGAGCGGCGTCTGGGTGTGAGCGCGCACCGCGGGCAGCTTCCTCGGTCTGGCTATGTCGCCTCCTGGCCAAGTGGGCGGACACGCGGTCTGCAAGCGGCGTGCCACGGGGGACGCTCGCGTCGGGTCAGCGACGCCTCAGGCGACGCCTCCCGGGCTGGCGGTAGCGCACCTCGATGAGCGGCCACAGGTCGTCTACCCGGATACGGTAGTCACCCGCCACCCGACGGGCGCGCAGGCGGCCCGTGCGAATGAGCCGCCGTACGTGCTCTGGATGGAAGCCCAGCACCGTACCGGCCTGCCGCGTGCCCAGCTCGAGCGCGGCGAGCTCCACCGGGGCGTCGTCGGGCAGACCGGCGAGCGCGACCGCCATGGCCTTGGTGCGATCCGCGGTGAGGGCCACGGCCTCGGGCTCCGGGCGGCGCATGGCGCGCGCCAGGGCCGCGGCCAGGTGGTCGCGCAGGACACCCGCCGTGGTGGCGGCGGCCGGCTGAACTTCGGACGCGCGTCGCTCGGTCACCGGACCTCGAGCCAGCCGCGTTCCAGCGCCAAGGGGAAGAGGCCGGGCACCGCCAGCGCCAGCCGACCCCAGAAGCCGGCGTGCTGCGCGTAGAGGGCGCGCGCCTTGGCCAGCACCCGATCGCGGTCTGCTCCCGACAGCTCGCCGGCCAGCGCGCGGAACTCGGCGAAGGCACTCGCGTCGCGGTCCGCCAGCCATCGCGCATCGGCAAGGGTCTCGCGGGTGGCGGCCTCACCAGGGCGCAGCTCGGCGAGGGCTGTCGCCGCGCGCAGCGCACCGGGGCCATTGCCCTCGCGCAACAGGGCACGCGCCAGCGTCAGCTGTGCCTCGGCATCCGCGGGGTCCAGGCGGACCGCACGACGGGCGGCATCCGCGGCCTGCCCGGCCTGGTCGGCGTCCAGTCGCTCCTCCGCCTCGGCCAGCGTCCAGGCCCGCTGCCGCGGGTCGTCGCGCGCCAGGCGCGCGTACTCGGCGGCCGCGTCGCGGTGCGCACCCTTGGCGGACAGGACCTCGGCCATCAGCTCGCGGTAGCGGATCTCGTCCGGGTCGAGCCGCACGGCATCGGCGGCGTGGCCCTCGGCCTCGTCGAAGCGGTCGAGCGCGAGCAGGGCGCGGGCGCGCAGCTCGTGCGCGGCGTCGTCGCCCGGCCGCTCGGCCAGGATGGCATCGGTCAGGCGCAGGACCTCGTCGTGCTCGTCCCGCTCGAGCGCGGCCTGCACCGATGCCAGCGGCTCCATCGGCCTATCCGTCGCCCCCGCCTGCCCGGCGGGGGACGCCCTCCCAGCCGGTCGTGCCGGCCACAAGGGCGGCCAGGCGGTCCGGGATGGCGTCGAGCGCGACGCGCTCCTGGGTCATGCTGTCGCGCTCGCGGATGGTCGCCGCGCCGTCGTCCAGCGACTCGACGTCCACCGTCACGCAGAAGGGCGTCCCGATCTCGTCCTGGCGGCGGTACAGCTTCCCGATCGAGGCGGTGTCGTCGTAGGCGGCGGGCAGGCGGCGCCTGAGGTCGGCCGCCAGCGCGCGGGCCCGCTCCACCAGCTCCGGCCGATTGCGCAGCAATGGCACGACGGCGGCCTTGATCGGGGCCAGGCCGGGCCGCAGGTGGAGCACGACCCGCTTCTCCTTCTCCAGCTGCTGCTCCTCGTACGCGTCCAGCAGGACGGTCAGGACCGCACGATCCACGCCCATTGCCGGCTCGATCACGTACGGGGTGACGTGGTCGCCGCTGGCCTCGTCGAAGATGGTCAGGCCCTTGCCGGACCCCGTCGCGTGGGCCGTCAGGTCGTAGTCGGTTCGGTCGGCCACGCCCTCCAGCTCGGACCAGCCCATCGGGAAGTCGTAGTCGATGTCGGTGGTCTGCTTGGAGTAGTGGCTGAGCTCGTCGGGGTCGTGCGGGCGCAGCCGCAGGCGCTCGGCGGCGATCCCGATCTCATCGGTCCACCAGCGCAGGCGCTCCTCCACCCAGTAGGCGAACCATCGATCCTCCTCGGATGGGTGGACGAAGAACTCCATCTCCATCTGCTCGAACTCGCGGTCGCGGAAGATGAAGTTGCCCGGGGTGATCTCGTTGCGGAAGCTCTTGCCGATCTGCGCGATCCCGAACGGCAGCTTGCGACGGGTGGTCGTGGCCACATTGTCGAAGTTGACGAAGATGCCCTGCGCCGTCTCCGGTCGCAGGTAGGCCACGCTGGCGCTCTCCTCAACCGGGCCGACATGGGTCTTGAACATGAGGTTGAACTGCCGCGCCTCGGTCAGCGTGCCACGCTGGCCGCAATTCGGGCAGGCGATCTCGGAGGGTGGGCCCTTCAGGTCGTCGGCGCGG
>JAPSGM010000313.1 GCA_031177555.1 Chloroflexota bacterium | reverse complement strand
CAGGCCGCCTGGAGAGCGAGGTAGTTGTCGGTGAAATCGGAGAAGACGCTGAGGTATCGGGTCAGGGCCCGATACTGGACCGCGGCGGCCTTGTTCAGGCCGATGCCGCTCACCGTGATGCCGTTGTGCGTCCCGCCCTCCACCATGAGGTAGTACGCCTTGTTCGGGACGCCGCTGTTGATGTGCACGCCGCCGCTGTCCGATGACGCGCAGTGGTAGAGCGGGCTGGTGCAGGAGTCCGGGTCGCCGAAGCGAGTCGGGTTGCTCATGTCCCGGATGCCACCCGGGATGAAATCCTCCCCGATAACCCAGGGAGTGGTGTTCTCGCTGCTGTTCATGAGGTCGATCGACTCGCCGAAGATGTCCGAGAAGCTCTCGTTGAGCGCCCCCGGCTGGTAGGCGTAGACCAGGTTCGCGCTGAACTCCGTCACGCCATGCGCGATCTCGTGCCCGGTGACGTCGTCGTGCGGGCCGTTGGTGCAGTACGTCATGACCGAGCCGTTCCAGAACGCGTTGGGGCACAGCCCGGCGCGGAAGTAGTGGACGTACGACTTCAGCGTCGTCCCCCGGTCGTCGAAGCTGTCGCGGCCGAAACCGTTCCAGAAGAAGTTGTAGGTGTCGCCCGTGAAGGTGTAGGCATTGTCGCAGTCAGGGTCGCCCGAAGGCGGGTCGCCCTCGAACCGGCATCTGACCGCGAGGTCGTAGTTCGACTGCTCGAGCATGTTGTAGTTCTCGCGCCGCAGCTCGTTGTGGATGCCCTCGAAGACCTCCACGACCTCGCCGGAGATGGCGTCGACGTGGACGAAGTTCCTCACGCCGCTGCCGGTGACCGTGACGGACCAGACCAGCGCCTGGCGGCCCGGCTCGTCTTCGGCCAGGCCCGCCTTCGTGAGCCCGAGCTCCGGCTCGGAGGCCGCCAGCGCGCCCACGTTGAGACCGACGAGCTCCGCGACCGCATTCCGGGCCGCGCCGACGGCCTCATCGGCCGATACCTCGGCGGCGGTGGGCACCTTCAGCTCGGGCAGGAAGGTCCCGCTCACCGCGGTCAGCGCGGCGGACGGGTCGAAGTTGAAGATCAGCTCAGCGTTGAGGACCGGCAGGCCGGCATGCCGCTGCGCGAGCCGCACGGTGCTCCCCGCCGGATCGCTGCTCGAGGATGCCAGCGTCAGCTGGTCGCGTGGCGAATCGACCCCGAACAGGGCACCGTAGTCGGCCAGGAAGCCGTAGGCCCGGTCAACGAGGCTGCCGCGGCCGGTGGGCAGCGTGGCCTCGTCGCCGGCGCGGACGAACTTGGCGACTCCGGCGGCTTCGGCGAGGTGGATGTCCACCTGCCCGGCCATGGCGGTCCGGAGGCGAGCCGCCGCCGCGGCCGGCGATTCCCGGTCCTGCGCGCTCGCGCTCCGTGGCTCCGCTCCGGGCTGGCCGCCGAACAGGGCAAGGTTCAACAGGACCGCGCTGAGCAATGCGCGGCCGATCCTGGACGAGGTCCGCATCGAGTCTCCTCCCGATCTACACGAGGCGCCGACCGAGGCGCGTTGGCGCGCGAGAGTTCGTGGGCTCTGTCGCGGCCTGACGACGCGCAGGCCGTCCCGCGGCGAAGGTTCACCGCGGTGCAAGATCTACGCCAAATCCCTCGATGGCTCGACCGCCGACAGCTCCGCCCGCAGTCGCGCGTAGCCGGGCTTGATCTGCTCGTTGATGATCCGCAGCCGCCCGTCGAACGGCCAGAAGGCCGACTTCATGGCGTTCAGTGTCAGCCACTCCATCTCGTCCAGGCCGATGCCGAACGCATCCGCCAGCGCGCCCATCTCGCTGGACATGCTGATGCCGCTCATCAGGCGGTTGTCGGTGTTGACCGTGACGCGGAAGCGCAGGCGTCGGAGCAGGTCGATGGGGTGCTCGGCGACCGACGCTGCCGCGCCGGTGTGCACGTTCGAGGTCGGGCACATCTCCAGCGGAACGCGCCGGTCGCGCACGTAGGCGGCCAGCCGGCCCAGGGCCACGCGCCCGTCCTCGCGAACGTGGACGTCCTCGACGATTCGCACCCCGTGCCCCAGCCGCTCTGCGCCACACCACTGCAGCGCCTCCCAGATGCTGGGCAGGCCGAACCCCTCGCCGGCGTGGATCGTGAAGTGGAAGTTCTCGCGGGCGATGAGCTGGAATGCGTCCAGGTGACGGGTGGGCGGGTAGCCGGCCTCCGGACCGGCGATGTCGAAGCCGACCACGCCGGCGTCGCGGTACCGCACCGCCAGCTCGGCGATCTCGACGGAGCGGGCCGCCTGGCGCATGGCGGTGATGATCAGGCCCACCGTGATCGGCCGTTCGACGGCACCCCGCCGCAGCCCGGCGAGCATGGCCCG
>JAPSGM010000312.1 GCA_031177555.1 Chloroflexota bacterium | reverse complement strand
TTCTGCACCTGAACCGCGACGGCACCCCGGCGAGTGGCAATCCCGGCCTGCCCGGCAACGAAGGACCGACGCTGGTGTACTCGCTCGGGCATCGGAACTCCCAGGGCCTGGCGATCCACCCCGAGACTGGCGAGGTGTACGCGATCGAGCACGGCCCTCACGCCGATGACGAGATCAACCATCTGCGGGCGGGGGGAAACTACGGATGGCCCTGCTACACGTCGGTCGACACACCCAACAAGCCGCCGCTGCCGGCGGAGTGCCGCCCCGCAAGCGAGTATCTGCCCCCGGCCTGGGCCTCGGGCGACACCACGCTCGCCACCTCGGGGGGCGTGTTCCTCAGCCACGAGCTGTGGGGAGAATGGGAGGGTGATCTCATCGTCACCACGCTGAGGGAGAAGGACCTGCGGCGATTCAGCCTGGACGCCGATCGGGACCGCTTCCAGATGGAGCAGACACTTCTCGACGAGTCGTACGGACGACTCCGGGCGGCGGTCATCGGGCCGGACGGCGCGCTGTACGTGACGACGTCGAACGTCCCGAACGCAGGCTCAGCGGGAGCGAGCCTGCCGCCCACGCAGACGATCGACGTGATCCTGCGAATCGAGCCGGTCGATTGACGGAGGCCGAATTCGGCTCAGGCGGTCCCGGCCGTCGTCGCCTGGGCGCCGGCCAGAACCAGTGGCAGCGCTTCCTCGAGGTGGGCTGCGACCGTGCACCCCGCGCGCCGAGCGTGACCGCCACCACCGAACTGGGACGCGATTGCGGTGGCGTCCACGTCCTCTGAGGTTCGGATGCTCACCCGCGTCTCGGATGGACCGAGCTCCCGGAGCAGCAGAGTCACGTCGGCTCCCTTGGCATTGGCCAGGAACTCGGCGAGCCCGTCGGCGTCGTGCTGCTGCGTGCCGGTCTCGTCGAGCATCCGCTGCGTCAGCGCGGTGTAAACGATGCGGCCGTCCCCCGCCTGGCCGATGCCCGCCAGCATCTTCCCCCACAGCGCGAGGGTCGGGTAGGGGAGCTCCGTGAGGATGATGCGGTGGATGTCGGCCAGCGGCGCGCCGGCATCCACCAGGCGCGCGGCGGCGCGCAGCGTGTCGCCGGAAGTGGCGCGGTCCGAGAACCCGTGGCTGTCTCGGACGATCCCGGTCAGCAGGGCGGCGGCCAGCTCCGTGTCGAGCTCAAGGCCCAGCTCTTCCACGAGCCGGGTCAGCACCTCGCAGGTTGCCGCGGCCTTCGGATCAACCAGGTTCAGCGCACCGAAATAGTTGCTGCTGACGTGGTGGTCGATGTTCAGCAGCCGCGCCCGCGCGAACCACTCTGCCTCCTCGCGGGCGATGCGGCCGACCCGCTCCAGGGTGGCCGCGTCGCAGACGACGGCCAGGTCGGGCTCGAGCATCGGGCGCCGATGCACCTCCTCGACGTGGGGCAGGAAGCCGAATAGCGGCGGGATGCCGTCGGCGCTGACGATCTCAGCCTCGGCGCCCAGCCGCTCCGCCATGATGCGGATCGCCACCGCCGCGCCGATGGTGTCGGCGTCCGGGTTCTCGTGGCAGATCGCCGTGATGCGCCTCGCGCTGCGCAGCGCCTCGGCGACCTCGCCGATGTCCGTCACGTTCTCCGCCACCACCACCAACCGCTATCCTCCCATGCGCAAACCGGCCGGCGCATGCCGGCACCGGAGGATTGTAGCCACTGAGGACCCGCATCCTGATGCCGCGCCGATGACGCCCAGCTGATGCCGCTCGAGGCCTGGTTCACCCTCGCCATCGTGCTGGTCCTGGTGGTCGTGCTCGCCCGGGAGCTGGTGCCGCCGGCGGTCGCCGTGCTGACGGCCACCATCGCCCTCCTGCTGGCCGGCATCATCGACGCGGACGCGGCGTTCGCCGGATTCAGCAACGAGGCGCCCATCGTGGTGGCGGCCCTGCTCGTCTTCGCGCGCGCCGCCGACGTGGCGGGCATCATCGCTCCCGCGCTGGAGTGGTTCTTCGGCCGGCCCAACGGCGCCCACCGCTGGGCGCTGCCGCGGCTGATCTTCCCGGTGGCCGGGCTGTCCGCCTTCCTCAACAACACGACCCTGGTCGCCATGACCGTGCCCGCCGTCCTCGACCTCTGTCGGCGGCGCGGCCTCTCGCCGTCGCGATTCCTGATCCCGATCAGCTTCGCGGCGGTCCTCGGCGGCGTGATCACCACGGTGGGGACGTCGACCAACCTGACCGTCTCGGGCCTGCTCCGGCAATCGGGGATGGAGCCGCTGTCGCTCTTCGAGCTCACGCCGGTGGGGCTTCCGCTGGCCATCGTCGGCTGCCTCGTCGTCGTGCTGCTGGCCGGGCGGCTGCTGCCGAAGCGGGACGCCGCCGGGCTCC
>JAPSGM010000128.1 GCA_031177555.1 Chloroflexota bacterium | reverse complement strand
TCCCCGAGCCCCGGCGGCACGAAGCCGACCCCCTGGCTGCCGAGGCCCAGCAGCGCCACGTCGATGATCTGCTGCTTGTCCATGGCCATGGCCAGGGCCCTCCGCACCTCCACCTCCTGCAGCGCAGGGTGTCCGGTGCACTCGCCGCCGTCGTCGACCGGGCAGTCCTCCGGGCTGACCATGTTGAACAGGATGTCGCGGATGTCGCCGCCGGCCGCGATGTCGGCCACGTGAACCTCGACGTCCTCGGCGTTATTCAGCGCCGTGTAGGCCGTGGGCGGGAACTCGCTGATGGCGTCCACGTCACCGCTGGTCAGCGCCTGGACGCGTGCGTCGGCGTTGCGGTAGGTCTGGAAGATGACCTCGTCGATGAACGGGCGATCGTTCCAGTAGTCCTCGTTGGCCTCCAGCTGCGTGAACTCCCGCCGCTGGTAGTCGGCCAGCTTGAACGGTCCGGAGCCGATCATGTCCTCGTTCTGGAACTCGATCGGGTCGTCCACGTCCTCCCAGATGTGCATGGGCAGGACGTACATGAACACGATGTTCGCCTCGAAGCTGCCGATCGGCTCGGCCGTGGTCAGCGTGACGGTCGTCTCATCGGTCGCCTCGATGGTCTCGAAGTACGACGCGTAGGAGGGCAGGTATGGGAAGTCGTCGGTGTCCTTGTAGAGCTGGATCGAGAAGGCCACGTCCTCCGCGGTCAGCGGCTCGCCGTCGTGGAAGACCGCGTCGTCTCGGATGGTCATGGTCCAAGTCAGCCCGTCCTCGCTGGCGCTCCACTCCGTGGCCAGCTCGGGCACGAACTCGCCGGCCTGGTTTATGCCGATGGGCGTGTCGTACACCAGCTCGTACAGGTCGTACGACTCCGAGAGCAGGCCGTTCCCGGGATTCAGGCTGTCCGGAGAACCGCCGATGCCGATGCGCACGGTGCCGCCGGTCGGCAGCTCGCCTCCCGACGGCGCGCCGGATGCTGGAGCGACGCTGGGCGAGACGGACGTCCCGCACGCCGCCAGCACCAGTCCGAGGACCGACACCACGACCACTCCGGGCGCTCGGGAGACCTGACGCATGTGGATCTCTCCTCTCTGACGAGGTGATGCGCGGGCAGGTGCCCGGCCCGGCAGGGTGACGACCGCCGGACTATGGCACACGCCACGGAAACGGGTCAACGGTTCGCGGGCCCATAACGGATACCGCCACCGCGCACGCTCGGTTCACGCGATTTCCGTCACCCGACGCCGCGGCGCCGTTGCGGCTGATGCATACTCGCGGGCCATGCCGAAGCCCACCGCCCGTGCGCTCGTGGAGGCGCAGGCCGCGATCGAGTCGTTCTGCCTCTCGCCGGACGGGGAGCAGGTCGTGTACGCGCTGCGGCGCGTCGCGCGCGGCCGATACGTCTCGCACCTGTGGACGGTCCCCTGGCGTGGGGGCCGGCCCCGGCGCCTGACCACCGGCACGGTGCGCGACGGCGAGCCGGCCATCTCCCCGGACGGCCGCCGGCTGGCGTTCAGCCGCTCGCCGGCGCGCGAGGGCGAGACGGTGGGCCAGGTCTGGATGGTCGACCTGGCCGGGGAGCTGCCGTGGCAGCTGACACGCCTGGCGCACGGCGCGTCCCGCCCGCGCTGGAGCCCCGACGGCCGATGGCTGGCGTTCCTGGGTCCGGGCGGGGACGACCGCTTCAGGGTCGGTCCTGAGGAGAAGGGCCGGGCGCCCACCGCCCGGCGCATGAGGCGCACCGACTTCCGGGACGACGAATCGGGTCTCCTCTCGCGCCGGACGCACCTGTGGCTGGCCGCCCCCCGCCGGCGTGCGCGGCCACGGCAGCTGACCCGTGGCGACTTCGACGTGATGCACCCGTCGTGGGCGCCGGACGGCAGCTGGCTGGCCTACGCCGCGAGCGTGGACGGCGACTGGAACATCGACCCGCGGAAGCGGCTCTTCAGGGTCGCCGCTGCCGGCGGAGAGCCGGCGGAGCTGCCGGCGCCCGTCGGCGAGGCCGACTGGCCGGCGGTCTCGCCGGACGGCCGGCTGTTGGCCGCCATCGGCCAGGACGTCGCCGACCCGCCGGACGAGGCGCTCGAGGCCCTCTTCGTGGCCGACGTGGCCGGCGGCCCGGCGCGCAACGTCACGGCGTCGCTCGACCGTCCGGTCTCGCAGGCCGGCTGGGCCGACCTGGTGATGGCCGAGGATGATCCCGGGCCGATCTGGCTGGACGGATCGACGTTGCTGACGATCGTCTCCGACCGCGGCCGCAACCTGCCGCACCGCGTGACGCTGGACGGAGAGGTTCGGCCGCTGGTCCGGCCCGCCCGCGTGGTGGGAGCCGGGATCGCGGCCGCTTCCGGCCGCGTGGCCCTCACCGCCGGCAGCGACGGGCGAGCAGCCGAGGTCTTCGCCGTCGAGGACGGCGGCCTGCGTCCGCTGACCCGCGACGGCTCCGGCTGGCAGGACCGATTCCCGAACCCGCGCTGGGACGAGGACTGGATCGACGGCCCGGGGGGAGCCATCCAGACCTGGGTCGTCTCCCCGCAGCGCTCGCGCGACAACGAGGCGCTCCCCACCGTCGTCGTCCTGCACGGCGGGCCGACCGGCGCGCACGGGCCGGGCGGGACGCTCGACAGCATCCTGCTGGCGGGCCACGGCTACCGCTGCGTGCTGCCGAACATCCGCGGCTCGGCCTCCTTCGGTACCGACTGGATCGCCGCCCTGGGCGGCCGTTGGGGCGATGCCGACGCCGCGGACGTGATGGCCGTGGTCGACGCGCTCGTGGAGCGCGGTGCGGCCGATGCCGAGCGGGTCGGCGTGATGGGCCTCTCCTACGGCGGCTTCCTGGCGCAGTGGCTCATCGGCGTCACCGACCGCTTCGCGGCCGCGGTCGGCGAGAACGGGGTCAGCAACCAGGTCTCGGCCTGGGGCAACTCGTACTTCGCAGTGCACTACAACCGCCGGGCGCGCCTGGGCGACCCGCTGAGCGACGAGGGCATGCTGCGGCTGTGGGAGCACTCGCCGCTGCGCAACGCCGCGCGCATCACGACTCCCCTGCTCATGCTCCAGGCCGAGGAGGACCGGGTCTGCCCGCCCGCCGACAACGAGCAGCTGTTCACCGCGCTGCGGGTGCTGGGGCGCGAGGTCGAGTACGTCCTCTATCCCGAGGAGCACCACGAGATGAAGAACTACGGCCGGCCGGACCGGCGCATCGACCGCATGGAGCGCATCCTGGCCTGGTTCCAGCGCTGGATGCCGGCTCGGCGGCCGATGGGGCGCGGGGCCGCTAGATCAGCGGGGTCTTCCTGCTCAGCCGCTCCGCCAGCCCGCCCACGGTCAGCGCGAAGCCCAGCCCGATGATGCCCAACGCCGCCACCACCCGGAACGCCTCTCCCCCGAACGCGGTGGCGAAGGCCAGGTAGGCCACCACGCCACCAATCGCGACGCCGGAGCCGATCCACTTGAAGGCCGGCGCGTCTGCGATCCAGCCCGCCACGTACATGCCCAGCCCCAGGCTGAAGGGGAAGACGCTCCACAGGTAGGACCACGCCTCCCACCGCTGGTTGACGCTGGTGTAGGTCAGCGCAGCGCCCATCCCCGCCAGCAGCGCGCCCGGGATCACCATCCCCGCCCGCAGCCCGCGACGCTGCCGGCCGAAGAGCGCCGGGCCGATGAAGAACAGGGAGAGGAAGACGAGCAGCGCCGGCCACCAGGCCCACAGGTCGGGGTTGACGCCGAGCCCGCTGAACCAAGAGCGGATCCACTCGCCGAGCAGGATCACGACCCCGATGACGAGCAGGATCAGCCCGGCGAACAGCTCGATCGTCCGGCTCACGGCGGCGAGTATAGCGACGGCCTCGCCGGCCACCTTGACGCCCGCCCGGGCCCGATGCGACCGTGGGCTCATGCGCCTCCCCCTGCGCCTGCTCGGCCGCCGGCTGCCGCGCACCGCCGGCCGCGTGCAGGTGGAGGGGATTGGTGGGCCGCTGGTCGTGCGACGCGACGCCTGGGGCATCCCGCACGTGGAGACCGTCTCGCCCGACGACGCGTGGTTCGGCCTCGGCTTCTGCCACGCCCAGGACCGCGCCTTCCAGCTGGAGCTGATGCTGCGCATCGGACGCGGGACGCTGGCTGAGCTGGTGGGGTCCGGCGGGCTGGCCGCCGACCGCATGTCGCGGCGCCTCGGCTTCGCCCGCCTGGCGGGCGTGCAGCTGCCGCTGCTGGCGCCGCACGTCCGCCGAGCGGTCGATGCGTACGCGCGCGGCGTCAACGCCGGTCTGGAGCGCGGGCGGCGCGGCGGCGCGCACGAGCTGGCCCTGCTGCGGCGGCGCTCGTCGTGCTGGGAGCCGCGCGACGTGCTCGCCTTTGCCGCGCTCCAGGCCTTCGCCCTGTCGGCCAACTGGGACAGCGAGCTGGCGCGGCTCAAGATCCTGGTCGAGGATGGGCCGGATGCCCTGCGGGCGCTCGAGCCGCGGCCGCCCGAGGACCTGCCGGTCAGCGTGCCCGTCGGCGCCGCGACCGGACCGGCGGTGGACCGTCTGGGCGGAGACCTGGCCGCGTTCATGGCGGCCGCGCCGTCCGCGGGTGGCTCGAACAACTGGGCCATCGCGGGCAGCCGGACCGCCTCGGGCATGCCGCTGCTCGCCAACGACCCGCACCTCGCGCCGCGGCTGCCGGCGCCGTGGTACCTGGCGCACCTGCGCTGCCCCGAGTGGGAGGTGGCCGGCGCCTCGTTCGTCGGCGCCCCAGTCCTGCCCACGGCATGCAACGGCCACGCCGCGTGGGGCATCACCGCGGCGCTGACCGACCAGTCGGACCTGTTCATCGAGGAGCTGAGCGAGGACGGTGCGAGCGCTCGCGGACCCGATGGCTGGGAGGCATGCGTGGTCCGCGAGGAGCGGATCCGGGTCCGCGGCGGCGCCGAGGTCGTCGAGCGCATCGTTCTCACGCCGCGCGGGCCGGTCGTCTCGCCGCTCGTCGACGGAGCGCCGGCCGCCCTCTCGATGTCGGCGGTGTGGCTCCGTGGCCTACCCATCCGCGGCTTCCTGGACACCGTGGCGGCCCGTTCCTTCGAGGCGTTCCGCGAGCCGTTCGGCGAGTGGCCCGGGCCGCCGCTGAACGTCGTCTACGCCGACCGCGACGGGCACATCGGCTATCAGCTGGTCGGCCAGCTGCCGCGCCGGCGCCACGGCAGCGGGACGCTGCCCCTGCCGGCGTGGCTGCCCGGCAGCGGCTGGGAGGACGAGCTCGTCCCGCTGGCCGACATGCCGTCGGCCCTCGACCCGCCGGCCGGGTTCGTGGCGACCGCCAACAACCGACCGGCACCGGAGGGCGAGGGCCCGTTCCTGGGCGCCGATTTCATGGAAGGCTTCCGCCAGGCACGCATCGTCGAGCAGCTGGCCGCGGCTGATGGCTGGGACGTGGCCGCCTGCGGGCGCCTGCAGCTCGACGTGACGAACGTGGCATGGCGGTACCTGCGCGACCGCCTGCTGGCGCTCCCCGCTCCCGACGCGGCGGCGCGGCGCGGCCTGGAGCTGCTGGCCGCCTGGGACGGCCGCGTCACCGTGGACTCGGCGGCGGCATCGGTCTACGAGCTGTGGCTGGCCGAGATGTCGGAGCGGGTCGCGCGGGCCATGGCACCGTCCGCCTGGCGCTGGGCGCTGGGCGACGGGTTCGGCGAGGTAGTGCCCCTGACCACGTTCCACACCGCCGCGGCCGGCCGGCTGATCCGCCTCCTGGACGAGCAGCCCGAGGGCTGGTTCGCAGAGGGCTGGCCGGCGGTCGCCGCCCGCGCCCTGGCGGCGGCCGTGAAGCGGCTGGAGCGCGAGCACGGACCCGACCC
>JAPSGM010000311.1 GCA_031177555.1 Chloroflexota bacterium | reverse complement strand
CGCGCGGTCGTGTTCAGCGGCATCACCGTGGCGATCGGGCTGCTCGCCCTGATCGTTCTGCCGCTGCCCTTCCTGCGCTCGATGGGCTACGGCGGCATGCTGATCCCGCTGGTCTCGACGCTGGTCGCGATCACCCTACTGCCGGTGGTCCTGGCCAAGCTCGGCGCGCGGCTCGACTGGCCGCACCGGCGGACCGACGACAAGGCGAGCCGCGCCTGGACCCGCTGGGCCGAGGCCGTCGCCCGGCGGCGCTGGCTCGCGGCCGGCGCGGGCATGGCGGTGATCGTCGCGCTCGCGTTCGCGGCCACCGACCTCCAGATGGGAGCCTCCGACGCCGACACCGTGGCCCGCTCGGGCGACGCCAAGCAGGGGCTCGTGCAGCTCGAGCGCGCCGGCATCGGCGAGGGCTCGCTGCTCCCGCACGAGATCCTGGTGGAGGGCGGCACCGACCCGGACCGCGTCGCGGCCGAGGTGCGCGCCGTCGATGGGATTCACGGAGCGGTCGCCCCAAGCGGCGACGCGTGGCGCTCGGGCGGCACCGCCGTCGTGGAGGCGATCCCCGTCCCCGACAGCGGGTCGGACGAGGGCGAGACGACGCTGCATGCGGTCCGCGACGCCGCGCACGCGGCGGGGCCGGACGTGCGGGTTGGCGGCCAGCCGGCGTCGAACGCCGACTTCATCGACGCCGTCTACGGCAGCTTCCCGGTGATGATCGCGCTGATCACGATCACCACTTTCGTCCTGCTGGCGCGCGCCTTCCGATCGCTGCTACTGCCCGCGAAGGCCATCGTCCTGAACATCCTGAGCGTCGCCGCGGCCTGGGGGGTGCTCGTCCTCGTGTGGCAGCACGGCTACGGCTCGGAGGCGATCTGGGGAATCCAGGCCACCGGCTCGATCCCGTCATGGATGCCGCTGATGGTGTTCGCCTTCCTGTTCGGCCTGTCGATGGACTACGAGGTCTTCATCCTCAGCCGGATGCGGGAGGAGTACGACCGCACGGGCTCGACCGAGACCGCGATCGTGCGCGGGATCGGGCGCACGGGCCGGCTGGTCACGAGCGCAGCGCTCATCCTGTTCCTGGCCTTCACCTCGATGGCCTCGGGGCCGGAGACCGACGTGAAGATGATGGCCACCGGCCTGGCGGCCGGGATCCTGCTCGACGCCACCGTGATCCGGGCGCTGATAGTGCCCGCCGTGATCGCGCTGATGGGACGCTGGAACTGGTGGCTGCCGGCCGGCCCGGCGCGGCTGCTGCGGGTGGAGCCGTCACGCCTGAGGCGCCCCGCGCGCGGCGAGGCGGGGGCCTAGCGGCGCTTCCGTCCCCGCGCGCGCCTTACGTTTGCCGCGTATAACGCGGTCAGCCGCGTGGGTGAGGGCCGGGCTTGCGCCGCGCTCACCCGAGCGCCAGGTGCGCTGCGAGCGCGAGCACGGCCAGGCGGCCCGCGATGGCCAGGCCGCCCCGGATCCGCGGCTTCATCCAGCGCCCGGCGTGGCCGGCGGCGACCGTCAGCATCACGTGCCAGGCGGCCGATGCCACCCCCACGCCGGCGGCGAAGGCGGCCGCGGCGGCCGGTCCGTCGAGGGACAGGGCGGTGGCGACCGCGGCGAACGAGGCGATGGTCAGCGGGTTGGCGGCCGTGATGGCGAGGAAGCGGGCGAAGTGGGCGCGGGGAGGTCCGCCCTCCGGCGCCGCCGGATCGGGCGCGTGGTCGCGCGCCAAGGCCACCAGGCCGTGCACCGCGATCGCCGCCACCACCGCGGCGGCCACGATCCGGATCTCACCCTCGTGACTCGAGAGTGCCGCGCCAGCCGCGCCGCCCGCCACGGCCGCCACGGCGGCGAAGCCCAGGTCGGCCGCCGCGACTCCCATGCCGGCGGCCACGCCGACCCGGGGGCCGCGGACCACCGCCGTCTCGATCAGTAGGAGGCTGACCACGCCCACCTGCATGGCGATGGCGAGCCCGGCGACGAGGCCCGCGAGAAGCGCTGTGCTCGCATCCACGGCCGCTTTGCTAGCGCGCTCACTGCGCCAAGACAAGTGCATCCGGCACAATACTGCGATAATCGCGGCGGTGGACGCCGTAGACAGCGAGATCCTCAGGCTGCTCCGGGAGGACGGGCGTCTCTCCTGGCGCGACCTTGGCGCCGCCGTCGGCCTCAGCGCGAACGCGGCCGCCGACCGGGTACGTCGCCTCCGGCGAGCCGGCGTCGTCACCGGGTTCGTGGCGCTCGTCGACCCGGCGGCGGGCGGAAGGCGGCTCGAGGCACTGGTCGGCGTGACCCTCGCCGCGAGCACCGACTCGGACGAGTTCGCCGCCGCGGCCGACCGCCTCGAGCCCGTGACCGAGGTGCTGCACCTGGCGGGCTC
>JAPSGM010000127.1 GCA_031177555.1 Chloroflexota bacterium | reverse complement strand
TCGTCGAGCTCAACGGCCAGGAGATCAACTTCGCGTTCGTCACCAGTCGCTGGGGGACGCCGTTCTGGCGCATCTATGACGGGATCCTGCTGGTCCTGGCCATGGTCCATGGCGTGCGCGGCGCCCGGCTGGTGATCAACGACTACACGTACGGGGGCTTCCGAACCTTCCTGGTGTGGCTGCTGGTCGCGGTGACTATCGCGTGGCTGCTGCTCGGCCTGCTGGTGGTCGTCGCCTTCGACCCGAACGCCGGCATCAGCGTGGGACCCTTCTCGTGACGCTCGTCCGGACCGATGCCGCCGCTCGCGCGGCGGTGCGCACCCACGACCTGGACGCTGTCGTGGTCGGCGCCGGCGGCGCCGGCCTGTACGCGGCGCTGGAGCTGAAGCAGGACCTCGGGCCGCAGGCCCGCATCGGTGTCATCAGCAAGCTGTATCCCACCCGTTCGCACACCGGGGCCGCCCAGGGCGGCGTCTGCGCCGCGCTGGCCAACACGGAGGAGGACCACTGGGAGTGGCACTGGTTCGACACGGTCAAGGGCGGCGACTACCTGGTCGACCAGGACGCGGCCGAGGTGATGTGCCGCGACGCGATCGAGACCATCATCAAGCTCGAGCACCTGGGCCTTCCCTTCGACCGGACCCCAGAGGGGCTCATCAACCAGCGGCGCTTCGGCGGCCATACCCGCAACTACGGCGAGGGCCCGGTGCGGCGGTCGTGCTACGCCGCCGACCGGACCGGGCACGCCATCCTGCAGACGCTCTACCAGCAGTGCATCCGCGCGGAGATCCTGTTCTACGACGAGTACCAGGTCGTGGACCTGGCCATGCCCGGCGGGCCGGACGGGGGAGTCAGTGGCGTCGTCGCCCTGCAGCTCGCCACCGGGGAGGTGCATTCCTTCCGCGCCCGCGCCGTGCTGTTCGCGACCGGCGGCTTCGGGAAGATCTACAAGGTCACCTCCAACGCACACACCCTCACCGGCGATGGCGTGGCGGTCGCCTGGCGCCGCGGCCTGCCGCTGGAGGACATGGAGTTCTTCCAGTTCCACCCGACCGGGATGTACAAGCTCGGCTTCCTGCTCTCCGAGGCGATGCGCGGCGAGGGCGGCATCCTGCTCAACGGCGAGGGCGAGCGGTTCATGGAGCGCTACGCGCCGACCATGAAGGATCTTGCCAGCCGCGACGTCGTCAGCCGCAGCATCTACCAGGAGATCGCGGAGGGGAGGGGGATCGACGGCAAGGATTACGTGCACCTGGACGTGCGCCACCTGGGCGCGCAGGTGCTCAACGAGAAGCTGCCGGACATGTCGGGCTTCATCCGCACCTACTTCGGCATCGAGCCGCTGACCGACTTGGTGCCGATCCAGCCCACCGCCCACTACGCCATGGGCGGCATCCCGACCGATATCGACGGGCGTGTCCTGGCCGACGAGCTCGGCCAGACCGTGCCCGGCTTCTACGCCGCCGGGGAGTGCGCCTGCGTCTCGGTCCACGGGGCCAACCGCCTGGGCACCAACTCGCTGCTGGACATCCTGGTTTTCGGCCGGCGGGCCGGGATCGCCATGGCCCAGGAGCTGCGGTCGGCGGCCGACCCCGAGCCGGACCTGGAGGCGGAGCTGGCCGTGTCGCGGGCCGTCAGCGAGCTGCGCGGCCGCCAGGACGGCGAGCGGGCGGCCACCATCCGCGCCGAGCTGCAGGAGCTCATGTTCACCAAGTGCGGCGTGCATCGCAGCGGCCGCCTGCTCGAGGAGTGCCGTTCGGAGGTTCGCGCGCTGCGGGAGCGGGCTCGGCACCTGGTCATCGACGACAAGGGCTGCCGCTACAACACCGACCTGGTCGAGGCCCTGGAGCTGGGCTTCCTGCTCGATTGCGCTGAGGCGACTGTCGAGTCGGCGGTGGCCCGCATGGAGAGCCGAGGCGCGCACGCTCGCGAGGACTGCCCCGAGCGCGACGACGCAGCCTGGCTGAAGCACACCTTCGCCTTCCGCGATCCCGACGGCGGCGACGCGCGGCTGGCCTACAAGCCGGTGACGGTCACGAAGTTCGAGCCGAAGCCGCGGGTGTACTGACCCGATGACCATGGACGTCGAGCTGCGCATCCGCCGCTTCAACCCGGAGGCCGACACCGAGGCGCACTGGGAGGCGTACCGCGTCGAGGCCGAGCCCACCGACCGCGTCCTGGACCTGCTGCACCAGGTGAAGTGGTACCAGGACGGGACGCTGACCTTCCGACGGTCGTGCGCGCACGGCGTGTGCGGCTCCGACGCGATGCTCATCAATGGGCGCAACCTGCTCGCCTGCGAGTACCTGGTCAAGGACGCGGGGACCCGCATCACCGTCGAGCCGATGAAGGGGCTGCCGGTCATCAAGGACCTGCTGGTCGACATGGAGCCGTTCTGGGAGCAGTACCGCAGCGTCATGCCGTACCTCGTCAACGACGAGGTGCCGGAGGACGGCAGGGAACGCCGTCAGTCCCCCGAGGAGCGCGCCCGCTACGAGGACACCAGCCGCTGCATCCTGTGCGCGGCCTGCACCACGGCCTGCCCCGTCTTCTGGACCGACGGCGCGTACGTGGGCCCGGCCGCGATCGTGAACGCCCATCGGTTCATCATGGACACCCGCGACCACGCCCACGAGGAGCGCCTCCAGATCATGGCCGACCCCGACGGGGTGTGGCGCTGTCGGACCGTCTTCAACTGCGTCGAGGCCTGCCCGCGGGACATCCGCATCACCCGCGCGATCATGGAAGTCACCAACGAGATCTCGACCGTCTCCGGTGAGTGACGCCTCCACCCCCGCAGGACCGATGGCGCCGCGTACGCGGCGCCTCCTGATCCACACCGATGGCGCCGCACGCGGGAATCCAGGCCCGGCCGGCGCCGGCGCCGTGCTGCGCGACGCCGCCGATGGCTCGCTGGTCGCCGAGATCGCGACGTACCTTGGCGAGCGCACCAACAACTACGCGGAATGGACCGCCGTGGAGCTGGCGCTCGAGGCGGCGCTGGGGCATGGGGCCACCCACGTCGACCTGCGGCTGGACTCGGAGCTGGTGGCGCGCCAGATCACCGGACGCTATCGGGTCAAGCACCCGGACCTCAAGCCGATCCACGCCCGGGTCATGGCCCGGCTGGCGGAGCTCGCCGGGTACACGGTGGGCCACGTCCCGCGAGAGCTGAACCGGGAGGCCGACCGCCTCTCGAACGTGGCCATCGACCATTCTCGCGGCTGACCCGCACGCTGCCTCGGCGGCTACCGAACACCCGTTCGAATCGAGTACAATGTGAGGCCCTGGAGGCGGCCGGACGGCCGCGGGCGCATCGGTCGAAAGGCCGCGTCCGAGGAAAGTCCGAGCTCCACAGAGCAGGCTAGCGGGTAACGCCCGTCCGCCGTGAGGCGAGGACCAGCGCCACAGTGACGATGCCTGCCGGTTCGCCGGCAGGAGTGAAACGCGGCAAGCTCTAGCCGGAGCAAGACCGAATAGGAGGGCGTCGAGGCTGCTCGCTCAGCCCTCGGGTAGGTCGCTCAGATGGATGGCCGTCACCGGCCCGATGCGAATCGGTCCGGGCACAGAACTCGGCTTACAGGCCGCTCTCCAGGGACGTGAGGCGCGCCGGGATGTCTCATCTAATCTTCGTCCGGGCGCCAGACGGTGGTGGCGGTGCAGGCGTTGCAGATCTCGCGCGCATCGTCCATGGTCCCCAGCGGCAGCGGATGCTCGGGACCGCCCAGCAGGCACTCCACCTGGACGGTAGGGCGGTCGGCGCCGGCGATGATCGAGACGTGGCGCACGCGGCAGCGGCGAATCCGTCCCCGGCGGGGGATCGGCGCCCGCACCTGTATGCCTGTCGAGTCGATCGCCATCGCGCGCTCCGTGGCCCTTTCGGCGCCCAGCCTAGGCACGCGTGAGCCAGTGCCTCAATGGCGCCTTCGTACCCCCTCCGGGACCTGCTCGGCGCGGGCGCGGAGCGCTAGACTCCAGCCTGCGGCGCCTCCCTCGGCCGCTGAGAGGTGCCCGTCGCCAGGGGAGCACGCATTGTTCGGACGTCGGAGGCAGAAGCAGCAGCGCGAGGAGGAGGCGGCGCGGGAGGCCGAGCGCCGCGTGCTGTTCAAGGAGCTGGCCAAGCGTCCCGACACGGTCTGCCCGTTCCTCGGCCTGGCCGAAGCCCGGACCGAGTATCTGGATGGCGTCAGCGATCAGCATCGCTGTTACGCCTTCGGGGACCCCGCCGAGCTCTCCGCGGAGCAGCAGCAGAAGGTCTGCCTGCAGCGCGGCTACGGCAACTGCCCGCGCTACCTGCGCGGCGTTCTGGTCATCCCCACCGAGGAGCTGGAGGCACTGCGCCGACCCCAGCCGGCGCCGCCCCCGCCTTTGCCGGCGCGCGCGCGCCCGACCGCCCCGCCGGTGGCCCAGGCTCCCGCGCGCTCGGGTCGTGGCCAGGCGCTGGTGACGGTCCTGGCCGTGGTCCTGCTGGCCGTCGCTCTCGGCGGGACGGGCTACTGGTACCTGCGCAGCCAGGTGGCGTCCTCGGCGGCGTCCCTGGCCCTGCCAGCCGGGACCAACATGGGCGCGGAGCTGGTCAGCCTCTCGGCGCCCAGTGCCGACGGCCAGCAGCTGCGCGCAACCGCCTTCATCGGCGAGACCGAGGCGGTCCCCAATACGACGCTCGTCTACGTCTTCGACCTGTCAGGCAGCATCCTGCGAGGCGTCGGGTGCGGCGACGACGAGAATGCCGACGGCCGCTCGGGCACCCCGCTCGACTGCTCGATCGCTGCGGCGACCGCGCTCAACGAGCAGGCCGTCGCCAACGGAACCGTCGCCGAGGTTGGCCTGGTCGGTTTCGCCAACGGGGCCGTGATCGCCGACCTGGGGCCGGCGGACGGCGCCCAGGACCTCGTGGCGCCGGGCCTGGACGACGACGGCAACGGGACGCCGAACATCGTGGAGGCGATGGAGTCGGCGTTCGGCGGGCTGCGAGGCAGCCCGGTCGGCTTCCGGGTGCACGCCGAGGCGGAGACGGAAAGCGGCTCGACGGTCTTCAGCGCCGGCATCACCGCCGCGTGCCAGGTGCTCGAGGGCACGACCAGCCCCAACCGCCTGGTCGTCTTCCTGTCCGACGGCAGAAATCGCGGCGGGGAGGCGGTATCCAGCGCCCTGCCCTGCGCCACCGCCGCCATCTTCCAGACCTTCGCGGCCGGGCCCGATGCCCACTGCGAGGAGCTGAACGAGCTCGGCAGCATGCAGGACGTGGCGGACCTCACCGGCGGTACCTGCACCCCCGTTATCGACCTGTCGCAGCTCCCCGAGATCCTCGGTGCAGTGGTGGCTCCCCAGCTGCTGCGACTGGAGCTGACGGTAGACGACGGTTCGCCGATCGATATCACCGGGGCGGCGGCGCCATCGCTTCCACGGGAGGGTCCGGCCACGATCGACATCGATCACGTCATCCCGTCGCTGGCCGAGGGTGACCACGAGATCTGCATGACCGTCTTCGGGTCCGATGCCGGCGGACCCGGCTCGGTCACCAGCTGCTCCCCGGTCAGCGGCGAGGGTGGGCGCCTCACCTCCACCAACTGAGCGCTCGCGGCCATCGCGCCTGACCCATCGGGACCCCGCCGGTCCCCGGACGAAGGTACCCCGGATCCGCGTCGAAACCCCTTGACGGGTGGACGCTGCCCTGTATGATGGCGCCCTGTGGTCCAAAGTGGGGCCAAATGGGGAGCAGTGGTGAGCAATACCGATGGAACGGGCCTCCTTCCTCACCGGCGAGTTCCGGCACGCGCTGGACGACCGGGGCCGCGTCGCGGTCCCGGCGCGGTTCCGCGGGCGCCTCGCCCAGGGA
>JAPSGM010000023.1 GCA_031177555.1 Chloroflexota bacterium | reverse complement strand
GACGACGCGGAGGCATGGGCGTCGCTGGCCAAGCTGCTGGACCGGATTGACCGCGACCGCGGCACGTCCGGCAACCGCCTCTTCTACCTGGCCGTGCCGCCGACGCTGTACCCGGAGATCGCGCGCCAGATGGAGGCGGCCGGCCTGGCGCTCAGCGGCACGGCCCGCACCGACGGCAAGAAGGGCTGGTCCCGGGTCATCGTGGAGAAGCCGTTCGGGTACGACCTGCACAGCGCCAGGCGCCTGAACCTGGACCTGACCCAGGTCTTCCGCGAGGATCAGATCTACCGGATCGACCACTACCTCGGCAAGGAGACGGTCCAGAACCTGGCCGTCTTCCGCTTCGGCAACGGACTGTTCGAGCCGATCTGGAACCGCCGCTACATCGACTCGGTGCAGATCACGGTGGCCGAGACGGTCGGGATCGAGGGGCGCGGCGAGTTCTACGACCAGACCGGCGCGCTGCGCGACATCATCCAGAACCACGCCCTCCAGCTCCTCGCCATGTTCGCCATGGAGCCGCCGGTGGAGTTCCGGGCCGATGACCTGCACGACGAGAAGCAGAAGGTGCTCCGCGCGGTCAGGCCGATGTCGCCCGCGGAGGTGGCCGAGACCACGATCCGCGGCCAGTACGTCTCCGGCTGGGTCGAGGGACACAAGGTCCCCTCCTACCGCGACGAGGCGGAGGTCCCACCGGACTCGGAGACGGAGACCTTCGTGGCGCTGAGGCTGCTGATCGAGTCCTGGCGCTGGGCCGGCGTGCCGTTCTACGTGCGTACCGGCAAGGCGCTGCCGACGCGCGTGACGGAGGTCGCGGTGCAGTTCAAGCGCCCCCCGCTGGCGCTGTTCGCGCGGGGCGGCGTGCAGGGCATCGATCCCAACATCCTGGCCATCCGCATCCAGCCCGATGAGGGGATCCTGCTGCGCTTCGGCGCCAAGGTCCCCGGCCAGGGGCTGCAGATCCGCAACGTGAACATGGACTTCCGCTACGGCTCCAGCTTCGCCATCGACCCACCCGATGCCTACGAGACGCTGCTGCTGGATGCCATGATCGGCGACGCCTCGCTCTTCACCCGCGGCGACGAGGTGGAGCGGGCGTGGGCCATCGTCGACCCCATCCTCGAGGCGTGGCGCTCGGGCAGCGGCGGCCCGGTCCACTTCTACGGGGCGGGGAGCTGGGGCCCGCCGGCCGCGGACGAGCTGCTGGAGCGCGACGGGCGCGCCTGGCGCCGGCCGTGACCGGGCGCGGTCGCGGCGAGCACAACGGCGGGTCCACAGCCGCCGAGCGGGAGCTGGCCGTCCACCGGCACCTCATGCGGTTCGGCGAGGCGCCCTCGCGCGTCGCGCCCGTCTGGAGCGCGGCCGGCACGACGGTGCGCGGCGTGGAGTCCCACCTGGCCCGGCTGTGGGGCGCGGCACCGGCGGAGCGGGACAGCACCGTGACCGAGAAGGGGCTGCCGCACGCGCGGGCATCGGTCCTCAACCTGATCGTGACCGTCCCGGACGCCGAGGCCGCCGAGCGCGTGGTCCGGACATTGAGCGGCCTCGGCTACCGGCACCCCTCGCGGGCCCTGGTCCTGGTCACCCTGCCGGACGGGGCCGGTCCGTCGCTGGACGCGAACGTGAGCGCTCACTGCCATGCGGCGGACGGGAACGGGGTGGATCGCGTCTGCTACGAGGAGGTGGTGCTGACCGTGCGTGGCGAGGCGGCGGAGCATCTCGACGGCATCGTCGCCCCGCTGCTGATCCATGACCTGCCGACCCACGTGTGGTGGCCCGGCGACCCGCCGTTCGCCGACCCGATCTTCGACCAGCTGGTCGAGGTGGCGGACCGGGTGATCATCGACAGCGGTGACTTCGATGACCTGCTGCTCGGCCTGCGACGGCTGGCCACGCTCCGACGGCGGAGCGGGATCGGCGACCTTACCTGGCGCCGCCTGTCGTGGTGGCAGGAGCTGACCGCCCAGTTCTTCGACGCTCCGCGCTTTCGCCGCTATCTGCCGAACCTCAACCGCATCCGGCTGCGCTACGCCGGCGCCGGCGAGGGCGGCACGGGGAGCCTGGCGGAGTCGATGCTGTACGCCGGCTGGATCGCCTCGCGCCTGGAGTGGCGCCGCCACACCACCGCCCAACCGTTGCGCGACGGCACCCTGCGCCTGGTGCTGGAGGGGCGCTACGCGATGGTCGACCTGGACGTCGCCGCCGTCGACGCCCCGAACGTCCCGCTCGGCGAGCTGGTATCCGTCCACCTGCAGGCGCGCGGCGAGATGGGCGCCGCCGAGTTCATCCTCGACCGCGAGGAGAACGAGGCGGTCATGGTCTCCAACGCCGATGGCATGACCGCGCTGCTGCGCCGGGTCCGGATGGATCCGCCATCCGAGTCGGAGCTGCTGGCCGGCTCGCTGATGAGCGACAACCGCGAGCCCGTGTACGAGGCGGCGGTCCGGGCGGCGGCCATCTTTCTGGCCGCCGCGCGCGAGCCGGAGCCGGCCCGATGACGCGGCGGTTCGAGGTCCTGGCGGACGCGGAGGCGGTGGCCGCCGCCACCGCGGATCGGCTGCTGGCGGCAGGGCGGAACGCGATCCGCCGGCGGGGGCGCTACATCCTGGCGCTGACCGGCGGCTCGACGCCGCTGGCGGTGTGCCCACTGCTGGTCGTGCCCCCGCGGGTGCGCATGCTGGACTGGTCGCGTGTCGAGTTCTTCTTCGGCGACGAGCGCGCCGTGCCGCCCAACGACCCGGAGTCCAACTACAACACCGCGCGGCTGGCGCTGCTCGACTACCTCCCGCGGCTGCGGATGGACCAGGTCCACCGCATGCCGTGCGAGCTCGATGACCTCGATGGCGGCGCGCGGCAGTACGAGCGGGAGCTGCGGAACGTGATCGGCGGGCCGGGCGTGCCACGCTTCGACCTGATCTGGCTGGGGATGGGCGCCGACGGCCATACCGCCTCGCTCTTCCCGGGGTCGGCGGCGCTCGACGAGCGCGAGCGCCTGGTCGTCGCCAACTGGGCGCCGTCGCTGGAGGCGTGGCGCATGACCCTGACCTACCCGATGCTGAACGCGGCGCGCGAGACGATGTTCGTGGTCACCGGCGACGACAAGGCGCAGGCCCTCGCGGCGGTGCGGTCAGGATCGACCGAGCCACCCGCCGCCAGGGTACGCGCGCAGCGCACGCTCTGGCTGGTGGACGAGGCGGCGGCCGACGCATCGGGCGCTGTTGAACGCGAGGCCGCCACGGCGGGTACGATCAGGTAGTCCGGGGCACGCCTGTGGGGCCGACCCCGCAGCTGTCGCAAGGAAGGTCGTGCTCCTCTACATCGTTCGTCGCCTGCTCTGGATCGTCCCTGTCCTGTTCGTGGCGTCAATCGTCACGTTCTGGCTGATGCACGCCGCCCCCGGGAGCCCGTGGAACCGGGAGGGCAGGCAGCTCGACCCGGAGCTTGTCGCCTCGCTCAACGAGCGCTTCGCGCTCGACCAGCCGCTGCCGGTGCAGTACGTCAAGTGGCTGACCGGCGTGCTGCAGGGCGACTTCGGGACGTCCTACGCGACCGGCGCGATGCGCGGCACGCAGAGCCCGTTCCTGATCGAGACGGTGGACATCGCCGAGGTCATCGGTCCGGCCTTCCTGCCGAGCCTGACGCTGAACGGCCTGGCCTTCCTGCTGGCCGCCGTCGTCGGCGTGGGACTGGGCGTGGTCGCCGCCTGGAACCACAACCGCATGATCGATCACGTGGCCACCGCCATCACCATGCTGGGGATGATCGGGCCGCCGTTCCTGATCGCGATCCTGCTGCAGATCGTGTTCGATACCGATTCGGTCCGCGACCCGGGCATCCTGCCCACCCAGGGCTGGGAGACGCCGGCGCACTGGGTGCTGCCCACCCTCGCCCTGGCCGGCCTGCCGATGGCGATGATCGGCCGATTCACCCGCGCCTCGATGCTCGAGGTGATCACCGAGCCCTACGTGCGCACCGCTCACAGCAAGGGGCTGGGGCCCCGCCGCGTGGCGGTCATCCACGTCCTGCGCAACGCCCTCATCCCGGTGGTGGCGGTCTTCGGTCCGGTGCTGGCAGTGCTCATCACCAGCTCGATCGTCATCGAGCAGGTGTTCTCCATCCCGGGCATCGGCAGCCTGTACCTGCTGGCCATCACATCGCGCGACTACGGCGTGATCATGAGCATGACGCTCATCTACACCGTGGCCATTGCCGGCCTGAACCTGCTGGTCGACCTCCTCTACGGCCTCATCGACCCGCGGGTCAGGGAAGCTACGGTGGTCGCGTGACGACGCTCGAGCTGTCCGGAGCGCGAACCGGCGGCGCCGCTCCCCGGCGGCCGCGCGGCGGCGATCTACTGGCCGGGCTGATGGCCCACCCGCGCGGACGCATCGGCCTGGTGATCGTGGCGGTCATGGGTATCCTGGCGATCATCGGGCCGGAGCTGGCGCCGTATTCCTTCGAGGAGCTCGACCTCGCCTCGCAGCGCGCCAACCGGAACCAGCCGCTCATGCCGCTGCAGAACCTGGCGCACCTGCTCGGCACCGACATCCTTTCGCGCGACATGCTCAGCCGCGTGCTCTACGGGGTGCGGATCAGCCTGCTGGTGGCCCTCATCGCGCAGGTGGTCATCGTGGGCATCGGCCTGCCCATCGGCGCGGTGGCCGGCTGGTTCGGCGGACGGCTGGAGACGCTGCTGATGCGCATCACCGACGTGGTCGCCACCTTCCCGCAGCTGGTCTTCATCATCATGTGGACCGTCGCCTTCTACGACACGCCCTTCCAGCGCATGCTCGACGGGCTGCTGGTGGTCATGCTCGGCATCGGCCTGCTGGCGTGGGTGACCGTGGCGCGGCTGGTGCGGGCGGAGGTGCTGCGGCTCAAGCACCGCGAGTACGTCGAGGGTGCGCGGGCGATAGGCGTGCCGGGCCTGCGCATCCTGCGTCGTCACCTCATGCCGAACCTGATGGGCAGCGTGGTGGTGGCCGTCTCGGCCGGCGTGCCGGCCGCGATCCTGACGGAGGCCACGCTGTCCTTCCTGGGGCTCGGCATCCAGCCGCCCTCCCCGTCGCTGGGCCGGCTGATCTGGACCGGCACAGAGGCGATCGAGCGCTTCCCGCACCTGGTCGTGATCCCCGCCGTACCGCTGGTGCTGCTGCTGGTGGGCTTCACGCTCCTGGGCGACGGCCTGCGCGACGTGCTGGACCCGCGCCTGCGCCGCTGAGAGAGCGCGCTAGGCTATCGGCCATGGCCTGGCTGTGGCTGGTTGGGACCCTCGGGTTCGGCGGGGCGGCGTACCTCGCCGGCTGGCCGGCGTGGAGCAGCTACCGCGCGCGAGAGGCGCGCGACCTCAACGCGGAGCGCTACCTTGCCTGGCGTGGCCGCGCCGACCGGACGTCGTCGCGCACCGGCGAGGGAATGACCGGCGAGGAGCGGCGCCGGATCTGGATCGCGGGCGCCCTGGCCATCGCGGCGCTCGTCTGCCTGGTCGGCTTCTTCGCCGCCACCTGACGCATGCGGGTGGAGCTCCTCTACTGGGATGGCGATCCGAACTACATGGCGGCGCGCCAGCGCCTGGTCGAGGTCCTCACCGAGGACGCGTTCGAGACTCCGATCCAGATGATCTCGGTCAACTCGCCGGCCGATGCCGAGTTGCTCGCCTTCCGGGGCTCACCCACGATCCGGATCGACGGAGACGATATCTACCCGGTGGCGAGCGAGCCGCCGGGGCTACGGCTGCGCAGCTACCCGCGGGACGACGATCTCGACGCCGATGCGACCGAATCGGTTCCCGGCAAGCGCCTCATCCGCCGCGCGGTCGAGCGCGCCCGCGGCTGGGGCCACGGCCGGCACGAGTAGCCGCCCGCCCGCCCGATGCTCGCCACCCCGCTGCGCATCTTCTTCGTCTGGCTGTCGCACCGCCGCTGGATGGCCCGCCTGGCGATGGGCGTGCCGCTGGTCCGCCGCCTGGCGCATCGCTTCGTGGCGGGCACGACCCTCGACGAGGCCATCGCCGTCGTCCGCGCGCTCAACGCCCGGGGCGCCATGGCGACCCTGGACGTCCTGGGCGAGAGCGTCGTCGACCGCCCCTCGGCCGAGGCGGCGGCGACCTCCTACGTCACCACGCTCGACCGCATCGCGGCCGAGGGTCTCGACGCCAACGTCAGCCTGAAGCTGACCCAGATGGGCCTGGACCTGGGGGTCGAGGCCTGCCTGGAGGTGCTGCGCCCGGTGGTAGAAGCCGGATCGCGCCACGGCATCTTCGTGCGAGTCGACATGGAGTCGTCGGACTACACCGATCGCACGCTGGAGGTTGTGCGGCGCCTTCGGGCGGACGGCTGCGACGTCGGCGCCGTGCTGCAGTCCTACCTGAAGCGATCCAGGACCGATGCCGCCGCCCTGGCGGCGGAGGGCTGCCGCGTCCGGGTCTGCAAGGGCGCCTACGCCGAGCCCGAATCCATCGCCTACCACGACCGCGCCGAGATCAGCCGCTCCTTCGTCGACTGCATGGTCACCCTGCTGGAGGCGGATGCCTACCCGGCCGCCGCCACCCACGACGCGGAGGTGATCGCGGCCGTCCAGGCGGCCGCGGCGGAACGGGGGATCGGCAAGGATCGGTACGAGCTGCAGCTGCTGTACGGCATCCGGCGGGACATCCAGGACCGCGCGCTGGCGCAGGGCCACCGTCTGCGGATCTACGTGCCGTACGGAGCGGAGTGGTGGCCGTACTACATGCGGCGCCTGGCCGAGCGGCCGGCCAACGTGATGTTCTTCCTGCGCGGCCTGTTCGGCGGGCGTTGACCGAGTGGTACTTCCGTACTAGGGTTCAGCTCCACGTTGGGGGAACCGTTGACGGACCAGGACACCATCTATTGCGAGCGATGCGGAGCCGTCGCTCATGCCGGGGAGCGCTTCATCGACGCGCATTACTGCGCGACGTGTGAGCTCTTCCTATGCGCCGGGTGCTGGAGCGTGTCCGGAATCCGCTGTGCGGACTGCGAGGCCATCCCTCTCGAGGCTGTGAGGATGCGCCAGCGGATCGATACCGCCCGCACGATGCTTCGATACCTGGAGGTGGACCGGCCGCAGCCCACGACCTCCAACGCCGCGAAACTGCCTGGGGATGGAGTTGGAGGTCTCGATGCTCGCCTGACGGCCATTCGAGTCGAATCGCGGGCAGCCCTGGGCGTCGCCCTTGTGGCCGGCTCGCGTTCGCAAGAGGCACGTCGCCTGAGGGACGACATCCAGTTCGAGCGGCTCCGAACGATCAGCGGGCTCACCGACCTCGCATCTCCTGGCCAGTCGGCGCATGCGCGGGTTCTCGCGTCCGTCTTGGCTCGGCTCCGTAGGCCGTCGTTGACGTCGTGGCCCCTGCGCGCGGCCGCGCCAGCCATCGTCGGTGTCGTGGGCGCGGTCGCGGTAGTGGGCGTGGCGCTGGCCCTGGTGGTCCTCCTGGCAGGTGACAGGGATTCGATCCCAAGCGGAGCGATTGGTGCGAACTTCACGCCCACGCCGGAGGGTGCCGTGGCTGGCAACCGGATGGCGACGCCGACGGCCGCGCCATCGACTGGAGCCGTCGAAGTCGGCGGCGGAGCGATGACGTTCGACGACCTCGTCATGGGCCGCCCTTTGCCACGTTCCATCGACCGATTGGTCCGCGGAGGCAGAGCCGAGGTCGCGGCGGTCCCAAACGCGGTCGACCGCAGCCTGCGGTTGGTGAGCTTGGACGGCACGCCCGCCATGGTATGCCGCCAGCTATCGGACACTGCTCCGTATGCGGTCGTTGCCGAGCTATTGGCTCCGGCTCCATACGGTCAGCGCCTGGTCCTCCGGCGCGAGAAGCTCGAGGCGACGGAAGCTGGCATCGAGATAGGGGAGGAGGGCACGCTGAGGTCGGTGCCGGACGGCAGTGCGCTCGGCTCTATCCCACCGGGCGAGTGGCTCGTCGTTGAGATGGTGCTCGACCCGAGCGGCAGCACGCTTGAAATCACTACCAGCGCCACGCAGGGCGGTGCGGCAGCATGGGTCCAGGTGGCCGCGGCGGCGGGATGGGTGGGCGCCGCACGAACCGAGTTCTGCGTCTCGTCTCCCGCGGCAACCGATGGCGAAATCTACGTCAACAACTTGCGCATCCATTGAGCAGCAGCACGAAAAGGGGATACCCGTGAAGGTCATGGCGCTCTGGTTGGCTGCGGCGGCAGCGTCTCTTTTGGTGGCGGCTCCGCTGGTACGCGGGGCGGAGGCAGACCTTCGTGTACCGCCGAGCGAGGTCGACACGGTCCCGAACTTCAACACGCCGGCCGCGGACCTCCGGGTGGCGCTCGACATGACGCTGGCCGAGCACGCCTTCCTCCTGGGCGAGGCCATGCGGGCAGGGCTGACTGAGAGCGAGGATTTCGACGCCGTCGGTGCCGCACTCGAGGCCAATACGACGGACCTGGTGGGGATGGTTGCCGACGTCTATGGCGGGGACGCCGGCAGGGCCTTCGGCGACCTGTGGCGTTCGCACGTAGCGTATCTCATCGACTACACGCGGGCCCTGGCCGAGGACGACGAAGAGGCGCAGCAGATCGCCGAGGAGCAGCTCCATCACTACGTCCGGGACTTCAGCGCTTTCCTGGCCAATGCCAACCCGAACCTGCCCCAGGAAGCCGTGGATGAGCTCGTCAGCGAGCATGTCCAGCAGCTGGAAGCGGTCGCGGCCCTGGACGAGGGGGATTACGACCAGGCCTACCCGGCACAGCATCGGATTTACGAGCACATGTTCGTGATCGGCGACGCGCTATCTCGGGCCATTGCTACGCAGTTTCCGCAGCGCTACAGGGGCTCGCACATCGCCTTCAGCCCGGCCGGCGACCTTCGGGTGGCCCTCAATCGCCTCCTCGGCGAGCACACCACGCTGGCCGTGACGGCGATGCGGTCCGGGTTGACCGATGGCGCGGACCAGTCCGCGGCGTTGGACGCGTTGGACGCAAACACCGATGCCCTGGCGGCCTGGGTGGCCGATGTCTACGGCCGGCAGGCCGCAAGTGCCTTCCGCGCTCTCTGGGCGACGCACACCGAGGCGTACATCGCCTATGTCGGGGCCACCGTCGCGGAAGACCAGACAGGGCGCGATCGCGCACTTGCGGCACTTCGGACATACCACGCGGACTTTGGCGAGTTCATGGCCGAAGCTAACCCCTACCTGTCGGAGGGCGGCCTCCGCCAGCTCCTCGAGCACCACACCCATCAACTGGTGACCCAGGCGGACGCGTTCGCGGAAGGAGATTACGCAGAGGCATATCGCATCTCCCGAGAGACCATCCGACACGGGATGGAAATGGCCGATACCCTCGCGGTCGCCGTCGTGGAACAGTTTCCCGCTAGGTTCCTTCCAGACGCCACCATGTTCGCTACCGCTCCCAGGGACGCCCCATGGCCCTGGGTTCTTGCGGTCATCTCCATCGTCGGAGCGCTGGTTTTCCTGCGTCTAGTGGCGCGCCGAGCAAGCGACTAGCCGCCCCGCAGGTCGATGTGGGACCGCGGCGAGGTGGGCGTGGATCCTGCCGTCCGGGCGGAGCGCCGGTCGTCGTGGGCGTTCCATCGTGGACACCACCAACGGCATTGCCTCGATGACGACTGCGACTGCCATGTCGTGAGGCAACGGACACCGCTGCCCCTAGGCGCATTACCGCTGGCGGTGCCGTATGCGTCCAACCACGCTCATCCGCCTACACGGGCGGACGCTGGCGATGGAGCGCCGCATGCGCCGAGTTTTCGACCTCGGAACTGTGCAGTCTTACTTGCATCGGTTCAGGGACCGATGCCGCCTGCCCTGGCGGCGATGGGAGTCTGCGTGCGCGCGCCTCCAGTGACTGCTCCGACCCGAATCAATCGGGCCCAGGACCGCGACGAGATCAACCGCTAAGTTGAAGCGTGTAGGCGATGCCGTACCGGTCGTCTTCCGAACGCTTCAACGATTGCCGAGGGTCCCGGTAATCCGCGCCATCCTGATCGCCCGGTTGAGGGCATACAACGAAGCCGGAAGGAGCACCAGGTTGAAGCCCACGAGCACCAAGATGTCCGTGGCCACGTCCGCCACCCCTCCGCCGGCGAGCAGCAGCTCCCGAGTACCGCGCAAGCCGTAGAAGGCGGGCACGACGTATGAGAAGTTCTGCAACCACTCCGGCAGCACGGCGATCGGAAATACGGCGCCGGCAAGGAGGTTGGAAAGCTGGAGCACCAGGCTCGAAAAGGGATCACCGCGCTTTGTCAGGATGATAACGGTTGCGGACAGGATGCCGATTGCGGCGAAGGTACCGACCGTCAAGAGCAACAGCATGGCCGCGATGGCGAACCCTGCGAGGGGAGCCGTGAACCCCACAAGAGCCCAACCGAACGCGATATATACCACGGCGTCGATCGTGGCGAAAAGCATCGGCACCGCTAGCGTCCCGATCATGAGGGTCGAGAGACGCGTGGGTGTCGAGAGCAGGATTTCGAACGTGCCGTCGGCCTGAGCGGTCTGGATGCTCCGGCCGAATGCGGTGACGCACGCCTGCGAATACCCCATTACCAGGAGCCCGACGAGCGCGAATTCGAAGTATCCGCCCTCGTACCGCGAGAGCTCCTCGGGCCTCCCCATCAGCCTACCCAGGAAGAAGAACATGAGCACTGCGAGCAGGACGGTCGAGAACCTGAGCATGAGCTGGAAGTGATAGCTCAGCTCGATGATCAGGTCACGACGAGTCAGCGCGGCGATGCGGGTCAATGCCTGCGTCATGGGGCTGAGGACGGTTCGGTTTCGAGCAGATCAGAAAGCGCTCGGGCGGCGTCGGCCGGCGTACGAGCCAGATCTCGCGCGGTCCCGGAGAACCGCACCACTCCATCAACGATCGCGATCAAGCGCGAGCAAACGTCGAGCACCTCGTCGAGCCGGTGACTGGACAAGAGGATCGCTCGTCCCGTCTCGGCGAGCTCTCGAAAGAGTCGTCCCGTCGAGCGGCTCGCAACGGGATCAAGGCTACGAGTCGGCTCGTCAAGTACGAGGAGCGGTGGATCGGGCATGATCGCTCGTCCAATAGAAAGCCGCATCTTCATTCCTGCGGAATAGCCGAACACGAGCTTGTCCTGAGCGGTCAGCTCCAGCATGGCAAGGACCTCGGTCCCGCGGCGCCGGGCAGTGGTCCGTCCCATGCCGGCCAAGCGGCCGTAGAACTCGAGGTTCTGTAACCCCGTCATGCGTCCATACAGTCCCTGGTCGCCCTCTAGAACAAGGCCGATGCGGTCTCGCACATGGTATGGCTGTCGGTCCGCGTCGTACCCGTCGACGCTAACTTGGCCAGCAGTGGGCTGAAGCAACGTGGTGATGAGTTTTATCAGGGTCGTCTTGCCAGCGCCATTGGGCCCTACGAGGCCCACGATTTCCCCCGAATGGACCGATAAACTCACCCCACGGAGAGCCGGGACCGGGCCAGAAGCGGCAGTCCGAATCAACGGTCGAAGCCATCGCGGCGGCGGCTCGTAGATCTTGGTGACGTCGTATACGGCGAGGATGGGCGTCGTGGACGTGCGCGGATTATGATCGGCCATGAACATGGGCAGTATTGATGCGGACACCCTCTTCGAGCGATCTGTGTCGCAATCGACAGACGTTCTGATGCAGGAGCTGCCGGATGAGGAAACGATTTTCCTCAACCTGAGCACGGAATCCTACTTCGGGCTGGACCGCACCGCGACCAGGATGTACCGAGCGCTCGTGGAAGGGGCGACGATCGGTGAAGCGTACCAGCGCCTGCTACCCCAGTTCGAGGTGGAGCCGGACCGCCTCCGCCAGGACCTGCAGTCGTTGGTGGAGCGCCTCGTCGCCCATGGCCTTGTCCAGTTCAAGGCGTAGGGGCCGTATCTCGATACTCGTCGGCGCACTGCGTCGAGCTCCTCGACGACTACTGGAGCTCTCGCTGGGGGAGGCCGAGCTGCTGTTGGAAGCCCCCTTCGCCCTCCCGTTATCCGGGTTCGCACTTCGCCGCTATGGCCTCCGTAGACTGCAGGCACTCCTCAGCCATGGTCCTGTGGCCCGCAGCGCGCCAGCTAACGGTGTCGCTCGCGCCGTGGAGGCACAGCGTCTGGCGTGGATTGTGCAGGTGGTCGCGGCGTACAGCCCTTGGCGCGTGAACTGCCTTCAGCGCTCGGTTATTTTATGGTGGTTTCTCCGGCGGCGAGGGCTGCAAGGCGAGCTCCGCATTGGGGTGCGCCGAGCCGATGGAGCCAGCGGCCTCGATTTCCACGCGTGGGTCGAGCACGATGGCGTCGCGATAAACGACCGCCGCGACGTCCGGCAGCGGTACGCCACATTCGATCAAGCCATTGCGCCTCGTGGTGCCGCCTTTCACTGAGGCTCAGTGAGCGAGGTCGGATTCGATTGCGGATACGACTCGAAAGAGCTGGTCCAGGCCGTGCGGGATCGACAGCTTCGCGACCCTAGTCTTCCGCAGCAGCCGCGCGAAGAACGCTAGGCGTGCCGGCTGCAGACCATAGCGCACCACCTCGCGCGGCAGGAATGACCTGATCACCAGCGCTCTCGCCGCCTCCCATGTTGCCACCCGGACGATGCGAACATCGCTGCTCGAATCCTGTCTCCGCAGTGGCAGGTAGATACGCGCCAATGGAGCCGAGGTGCCACAGAAGGTGCCGAAGCCGGCGCCGACGGTGACGCGACGCTTGTCGTGGTTGGGATGGAAGGCCGCGTAATGGTCGTGGGGACCGATGAAGTGTTCGATCTGGTCGGGCCAAAGACGAAGCTGAGGATAGCCCGGACGAGTCAGTATCTCGTCACCTTGCTCCTCGAGTGCAAGCAGATCGTCCGTCAACAGCGCATGGCCGCCCGCAACGCAGGCCGCCGCGGTCGTTGTCTTTCCGCCTCCGCGCCCGCTCATGAAGCCGACCGCCCGCTCGTCGATGACGACGGCGGATGCGTGCAGAGTCGGAATGCCCCTGAGTTCAAGCCATAGAGATAGGACCATGCCGAAGAGCGCTATCTCGATGAGATGGCGCTCGCGCGAGTTGTAGAGGCGGCAGCTGATCCCGTTCCGCCTGCAGAAGAAGTCCATTGCGCCGATGACCCTGACCGCGGCCTGATTACCCAGGTCATAGAACTCGAACTGCGGACGTCCGTCGGGCAGCATCCCTTCTACATACACGGGTTCGAGCCTCTCGAAGTCGCGACTCTCTTGGCTCGCCGTCTCCACCTCGAAGAGCAGATCAGGTTCAGCTTGACTGGAAGGCAACGGTACGGCGAACGCGTAGTCGCTAGCCATCGTGACGCCGTAGACGCGGTAGCGCTGGATTTTGGAGGACCTCCCTGGTCCGGTGAGGAAGTCAGGTTGGGCGCCGTTTATGATGCCTTCTCCGTGAGTGGTGTACTGGCTGTCGCGACGTGGGATGGAGCGGCCGTGTCTCCCACGGTGCCGGCGGCGATGGCCGCGGCGGCGCCCCATCTGGGTCGCGCATCGATGTGGACGGGGAACGGCGTCGTCGTAGCGGCGCTTGGCGACGGCAATATCGTGCGCCGCAGCCGCGGAAGGATTCTGGCCTTCGACG
>JAPSGM010000126.1 GCA_031177555.1 Chloroflexota bacterium | reverse complement strand
CGCTGGCCGTGCCAACCGCCACCAGCTTCCGCGACATCGAGGTCGCCCGGCTGGAGGCGCGCCGCCGCGAGCTGAATGGGCAGGTGGCGCCCCGCAAGGTGAGCTTCACCCCCAGCCGACCAGCCGTCCATGACCCATTACTACGTGGAGGCCGATGGAGCCGCGCACCGCGTCGATCCCGCGTCGGTGAACCTGGGCCTGGCCGTCGACGTCGAGCGGGCCGACGGCAGCCGCTTCCTGGTGGTCCCGGTCATCCGGGGCGCCGATGGCATGGACTTCGCCGAGTTCCACGCCCGCTACGAGGAGCTCGTGGCGCGGGCCCGCACCAACAAGCTGTCGCCCGATGACTTCGCCGGCGGCACCGTCACCCTGACCAACCCCGGCACACTGGGGACGACGGCGTCGGTGCCGCGGCTGATGCCGGGTCAGGGCACCATCGTGGCGACCGGAACGATCCGCGACGTCGCGGAGCGGCGGGTGATGACCATCACCTCCACCTACGACCATCGCATCATCCAGGGCGCCGAATCGGGCAGCTTCCTGCGGCGGATCGACGCCCTGCTGGCCGGCGACGACGGCTTCTACGAAGAGGTGTTCGCCTCGGTGGGTGCGAGCATCGGCCCGGCGCCGGAGCCGGCGCCGCCCGCAGGCGCCGCAGCGCCCTCGGACGTCGCCGGCCGTGATGGGCTGGTGGCCCTGGCGGCGGCGGTGGCGCTGGTGCGGGCGTATCGGTCCTTCGGTCACCTGGCGGCGAGGCTGGACCCGCTGGGCTCGGAGCCGCCCGGCGACCCGGCCCTGGAACCCGGGCCGCTCGGCCTGACGCCGGAGGTCATGGCCGCCATCCCGGCCGGCCTGCTGCGCATCGACTGCCCGGGCAACACCCTGGCCGAGGCGCTGCCGAACCTGGTGGCCACCTACTGCGGCTCGATCGCCTACGAGGTCGAGCACATCGCCAGCCACGAGGAGCGCGTGTGGCTGCGGCAGGTCATCGAGTCCGGGGCGCACCGCAGGCCGCTCCCGGCCGAGGAGCAGCGAGCCCTGCTGCAGCGGCTGACCGCGGTGGAGGGCCTCGAGCGCTTTCTGCATCGGGCCTACCTGGGGCAGAAACGCTTCAGCATCGAGGGGCTGGACGCCATGGTGCCGATGCTCGACCGCATCCTGGCCGACGCCGGCGCCGCCGGCACCCGCAACGTCGTCATCGGCATGGCGCACCGTGGGCGCCTCAACGTCCTCGCCCACGTGGTCGGGATCAGCTACGAGGCGGTCCTGGCCGAGTTCGAGGCGGGACGCGGCGAGACCGGCAAGCTCGCGCTCAAGGGCGGGCTGGACGACGTCAAGTACCACCTCGGCGCCGATGGCGACTACGTGACGCCGGCCGGCGAGAAGCTGCACGTTGCGGTATCGCCCAACCCGAGCCACCTCGAGGCCGTCAACCCCGTCGTCGAGGGGCGGGCGCGCGCCCAGCAGACCGACCGCTCGCGGCCGGTGGTGGCGGTGGACCCGGACCGAACCCTGCCGCTGCTGATCCACGGCGACGCCGGCTTCGCCGCGCAGGGCGTGGTGGCCGAGACCTTCAACCTCGCCCGGCTGGCCGGCTACAGCACCGGCGGGACGGTGCACGTCATCGCCAACAACCAGGTCGGGTTCACGACCAGCGCACGCGAGGCGCGCTCGACGACGTACTCGTCCGACCTGGCCAAGGGCTTCGACGTGCCGATCATCCACGTCAATGCCGACGACCCGGAGGCCTGCCTGGCCGCCGCGCGGCTGGCGATGATGTACCGCCAGAAGTTCCACGGCGACGTGGTGATCGACCTGGTCGGCTACCGGCGCTACGGCCACAACGAGGGTGACGAGCCGGCCTACACCCAGCCGGTGATGTACGCCCAGATCGCCGAGCACCCGAGCGTGCGCGAGCTCTACCAGCGCCGCCTGGTGGAAGCCGGCGCCCTGGCCGAGGAGGCGGGCGAGGCGGCGGCGCGCGAGGTCGCCCGTGACCTGGCGCGACGCCAGGCGGCCGTCCGCAAGCGCCATGAGGAGCCGCAGCTCGATCGCGGCCAGGAGGCGATTGCCGGCGAGGGATCGGCCGAGCCGGACACGGCGGTCGGCCTGGACGAACTGCGCGAGGTGAACGCCGGCCTGTACGCCTGGCCGGACGGCTTCACGGTGCACTCCAAGCTGGCCAGGCAGCTGGAGAAGCGCCGCAGGCTGCTTGACGATGACGCGGCACCGCTCGACTGGGCGCAGGCGGAGGCGCTCGCCTTCGGCACGCTGCTGCGCGGTGGGGTGCCCATCCGGCTGACCGGCCAGGACACGGTGCGCGGCACGTTCAGCCAGCGCCACCAGGCACTGGTCGATGCGCGCACCGGCGAGAGCTTCACGCCGATCCAGCAGCTTCCCGGCGCGCGCGCCGGCTTCGAGCTGCACAACAGCCCGCTGTCCGAGTACGCGGCCTTGGGCTTCGAGTACGGCTACGCGGTCACCGCACCGGAGGCGCTCGTCCTGTGGGAGGCCCAGTACGGCGACTTCGTCAACGGCGCCGAGATCATCATCGACCAGTTCCTGATCGCCGGCCTGGCGAAGTGGCGCCAGACCTCGCGGCTCACCCTGCTGCTGCCGCACGGCTACGAGGGATCGGGACCGGAGCACTCCTCCGCGCGGCTGGAGCGCTTCCTGGCGCTCGGGGCGGAGGGCAACATCCGGGTCGCCTACCCGACCACTCCGGCCCAGTACTTCCACCTGCTGCGGCGCCAGGCTCTGCACGACGACCTTCGCCCGCTGGTGGTGATGACGCCCAAGTCGCTGCTGCGCCTGCCCGCGGCCGCCTCGCCGGTGGCCGAGCTGGCCGCCGGCGCGTTTCGACCGGTAATGGACGACCCCGCCTTTGGGACCGATGAGCGGGCCGCGGTTGTCCGCCACGTGATCCTGTGCAGCGGCAAGCTCTACTACGACCTGCTGGCCTCCGATGAGCGCGAGGCACGCGGCGACCTGGCGATCGTGCGGGTCGAGCGGCTCTACCCGTTCCCGACCGACCAGCTCGGGGCGGTCCTGGGCCGTTACCCCGGCGTGCAACGGGTCTCGTGGGTGCAGGAGGAGCCGCGCAACATGGGCGCCCGCAAGTTCGTGCTGCCCAAGATCCGGCACCTCGTGCCGTTCCGCATCCCGATGGGCGACATCAGCCGCCCGGAGCGGTCGCGACCGGCCGAGGGCTACCCGTCCGCGCACGCGGCGGAGCAGGAGCGCATCGTCCGCGAGACGCTTACCAGCTGATCCGGCTTCCTATACTCACGGCCCATGACCGCCCAGCCCCTGCTCGAGCGCTACCGCGACCTGCTGGCCGAGCCCGACGAGCGCTTCCCGATCACCCTTGGCGAGGGCGGCACGCCGCTGCTCCACGCCCGGCGGCTGGGCGATGAGCTGGGGCTGGACCGCCTCTTCCTGAAGTTCGAGGGCACCAACCCCACCGGCAGCTTCAAGGACCGCGGCATGGTCCTGGCCGTGAACCGCGCCGCCGCGAGCGGCGCGCGGGCCGTGGTCTGCGCTTCGACGGGGAACACCAGCGCCTCCGCGGCGGCGTACGCGGCGGCCGCCGGCCTGCCCTGCCACGTGGTGCTGCCGGCCGGCAAGGTCGCGCGCGGCAAGCTGTCCCAGGCTGTGGCCGCCGGCGCACGGCTGGTCATGGTCGACGGCAGCTTCGACGACGCCCTGGGCGCGGTTCGCCGCCTCGGCGAGGAGGGCGTGGCGGCGGTCGTGAACTCCATCAATCCCGACCGCCTGGCCGGCCAGCAGACCGCGGCCTTCGAGATCGTCGACGCCCTGGGCGAGTCGCCCGAGGCGGTGGCGCTGCCGGTCGGCAACGCCGGCAACATCACCGCCCTGTGGGCCGGCTTCGTGCGCTACGCGGAGGCCGGCGTGACGCCGGGCGGCCGGCGGCCGCGCATGCTCGGCTTCCAGGCGGAGGGCGCCGCCCCCATCGTCAACGACGCGCCGGTTGAGCGCCCCGAGACGGCGGCCACCGCCATCCGCATCGGAAACCCGGCCTCGTGGAGCGGGGCGGTCGCGGCCCGCGACGAGTCGGGCGGCAGCATCGAGGCGCTCACCGACGCCGAGATCCTGGAGATGCAGCTGCGCATCCTGCGCAGCGAGGGCCTCTTCTGCGAGCCCGCGTCGGCCGCCGGCGTGGCCGGGGTGGAGCGGCTGGCCCGCGAGGAGCGGCTGCATCGGTCGGAGGGGGTGGTCTGCATCCTCACCGGGCACGGGCTGAAGGACCCGGACGTCGTGGCGGGCGAGGAGGGGACGCTCACCCCGGTGGACTCCGACCTGGCGTCGATCCGGAGGGCGATGGGCCTCTAGCCCGTCGGTCCCTGGCCGGGACCGCGTCCGTATCCGGCCATGACCTCCAGCAGGCGATCGTGCGGAAGGGCATGGAAGGTGTTGCCGTCACGTCCCGTCGTCGTCCGGGCGGCGACGAGCGAGTTCACCACGGCCTCCTCGGTCGCCTCGATGGCGGCCCAGAACAGGGCATCGATGTGCTGGTCGCTGAGCATCGTGACCTCGCGCGCCGGCGGGACGTCCTCCGCCTCCTCCGGGCGCAGCCCGCGGTTGCCGGTCGCGAAGGCGATGACCATGTCGCCGCTGCTGTTCTCGCCACCGCCACCGCCGCGCGCGATGCCCAGCGACGCCCGGTGCGCCAGCCGGCGGCACTGGTGCGGCAGCAGCGGGGCGTCGCTGGCGACGACCACGATGATCGAGCCGCCGTCGGCCACGTCCGGAAGGTCCGGACGGAGGACATCCGTCAGCTCGCGGCCGACCGGCACTCCATCGATGCTAAGGCGCGAGCGCGCGCCATGGTTGGCCTGCACCAGCACCCCGACGATGTACCCGCCGCCATCGTCCGGCACCCGCCGCGAGGAGGTGCCGATGCCCGCCTTGAAGCCGAAGGCCTTGGTCCCGGTGCCGGCTCCCACGCTGCCCTCCGGCACCGGCCCGTCAGATGCGCCGAGCAGCGCGGCGAACGCATGCTCGGCGGTCACGTGCTGGCCGTCGATGTCGTTGAGGAAGCCGTCCCACGTCTCGCCCACCACCGGCAACGACCAGCGCGGCCGGCCCGGCGGGGCGCTGCGCACGCTGGCGGCGACCAACGCGTCGCGCACCACGCCCACGCTGTGGGTGTTGGTCAGGCCGATGGGCGTCGTGAGCATCCCCGACTCCCGCACCCACTCCAGGCCGGTCAGCTCGCCGTTGCCGTTCAGGGTGTGGGCGCCGGCAAAGACCGGCTCGCTGCCGATGTCCCCCTCGTGCGGCAGCACCACCGTCACCCCCGTGCGCACGGGTCCGCGGCCCACGACCAGCGCACCGTCGCCATCGATCAGCGTGGCGTGACCGACGCGCACCCCGGCAACGTCGGTGATGGCGTTCAGCGGGCCGGTCGGCAGCTGACCAATGGTGATGCCCAGGTCACGCGTTCGCATCGGCCTCCTCCGAGGTGGGCCCCAGGCGCCGTCGCACGACCGCGTCCGCCACGCTGGCGGACGCCGGCTGGCCGGTCACCGCCTCCAGGAAGGCGCGGCGCTCGAGCGACATGAGCTCGGTCTCCGCGACAGCCCGCACCGTGGCCGTGCGTGGCACGTTGCGCAGCAGTGCGATCTCGCCGAACGACTCGCCCGGCCCCTCCTGGCGCACGGGGCGCCCGTCGACGTCGATCGCCACGCGGCCGTCCACCACGATGAAGAAGTGGTCGCCCGGCTCTCCCTGGCGGATGATCACCGTGCCGGCGCCCACGTGGAGCGGGACCAGGTTGGCGGCCAGGTGCTCCAGCTCGGCCGGGCCGAGCGGCGCGAAGATGGGCTGGCCGCGGAGCAGGGCCAGCTCCT
>JAPSGM010000310.1 GCA_031177555.1 Chloroflexota bacterium | reverse complement strand
ATCGTGGAGATCATCACCACCACGGCGGCGCACGGGCCGTCGCGCGACTGGCTGAACATCGTCCGTACCAGCCAGGCGCGCGAGAAGATCCGGCAATGGTTCAAGCGCCAGCAGCGCGACGAGAACATCGCGCAGGGCAAGGACCTGCTGGACCGCGAGCTGCGGCGCCTGGCCCACGAGACGCTGGCATCGGTCCAGGCCGACAAGCTGCTGGAGATCGCGCAGCAGGCCCACTACCGGGAGGTGGACGACTTCTTCGCGGCGATTGGCTACGGGGCGGTCTCCCCCGCCTCGGTGGTCTCGAAGCTGGAGATCCACGACGATGCGGCCATCACCCTGCCGGAGGTGGCTCCGCCGGCAGCCGCCGTCTCCACCACAGGCGTGCGCGTCAAGGGCGTGGGCGACCTGCTGGTGCGATTCGCGAACTGCTGCTCACCGATTCCCGGCGACCCGATCACCGGCTACGTCACGCGCGGCAAGGGCGTGACCGTGCACCGCGCCAACTGCGCGTCGGTGCTGTCCGAGCGCGACATCGAGCGGCTGATCGACGTGGAGTGGGAGTCGGTCGACCAGCAGACCTACCCCATCACGGTGCGGATCGAGGCGCTGGACCGGCCGGGGCTGCTGAACGAGATCACGAACGTCGTGGCGGAGCACAAGGTGAACATCGTGGCCGCCTCGATCGGGACGCGGCCGGACGGGACGGCCACCATCTCGGCGACCCTGAAGGTGACGTCGCTGCAGCAGCTCTCCAAGGTGCTGACCCGGATCGAGCGGATCCGCGACATCACCTCGGTCACGCGCGAGGCCCGCTGACCCGTCCGCGGCGACCTCGTGTCGGTTTCAGGCGCCGTCTGGGGAGTGGGAGTGCCCGACTTGCGAGATGCGAATGGTGGTCACGTTACGTCGGTCGGCGAGGCCAGGGGGCCGGGAGCGCGGCCTGCCTGGCGGTCACGCTGAACTCGAAATCGGCGTCGCGGAGCGTGGAACCAGCCTCGCGCCAGCTCCCGATTCACTTAGCGTGATCGGGGTTCACATCTCGGCAGTCGGAGCTACCCGACTCGCGAGGCGCGAATGGTCGTCACGTTACGTGGATCTGCGATCCTCCGCCGCGCGTCCGTCGGATTCCGGCCCTGCCCCGGCCAACCGCGAGCCCGCGCCGGCGACCAGCTGCACCACCAGGGTGACGGCCGCCGCGATCATCAGCAGCGACAGCGCCGGGACGGTGATTGGCGAGAGCAGGACCTCCTCCCACTCCTGCGGCAGCGTGAAGGGGGTGGTGTCCACCAGGGCGTAGAGCAGCGACAGGGTGAATCCCGCCGCCAGCGCAAGGTACCCGGCCAGCACGGGCCGTGAGACGGCGGCCAGCGGAGCCAGCACGGCCATCGCCGGGAAGAGGTACCGCTCATGGACGCGGGTCGGCAGGAAATAGGACGAGAAGATCACGAAGGTGCCGACCGCGAGCAGTGTCTGCAGGTCGCGCCCGTGCCGCAGCGGGAGCTGCGAGACCAGGAGCCCGGCCCCCATCAGCGCCAGGCCGATGCCGCCGAAGCCGGTGTCCGGGGCCTCGTATCCGAAGGCCAGCGCCCACATGTTCGGCGCATGGACCGATGCCTCCGTGCGGATCGAGTTGGCATGTGCCACGTTCTGGACGTGGGTGATCGGGTCGAGCAGGAGCGGCGAGGCCACGATGGCGTAGCCGGTGATGGCACCCGCCAGCGCCCAGGCCAGCGGCTCGAGGTTGCGCGATCGCCGCCATTCCAGGGCGCCGATCACCAGGACCGGGATGAGGACCAGCCCGAACTGGGGCTTCACCATGCCCGCCACCACGGCAAGGCCGGCGGCCAGCCCGGGACGTCCTCGCGCCGCGGCCAGGAGCGCGGCCAGCAGGGCGAGCGTCCCGGCGGCGTCGATCTGGCCCCACACCGGCCCGGCCAGCACGACGGCGGGGTTCAGCAGGTAGAGCGCCGCGGCTCCGAGGCCCGCCAGCCAGCCGGCGGCACGTGCCGTCATCCCGTACAGGAGCAGGCCCACCGCCACGTCGAAGGGTATGGCCAGGGCCTTGATGGCGAGGCCCAGCTCATCCCCGTTGAAGGCGGCCCCGAGCGGCCAGTACAGGTAGAGCAGGGCGGGGTAGATGGAGCCGCCGCCGTCCCGGTAGAAGCTCAGCGGACCGGCATCGGCCATCCGCTCCGCCCAGCGGGACACGACGATCACGTCGCCCACGTGGCCGCTGACCTCCAGCGCCGGGACGCGCAGGGCGACCGCCACGACCAGCAGGGCGCCGAGCAGGAGCGGCTCGCGGATGTCGCGCGGCCGCTCGTCGGGGTCCGTCACCGCGCGAGGCTACCGCACCCGTCAGGACGCGGGAGGCCGGTACACTCCGCGCA